>NZ_CEEDOS010000004.1:0-152770 GCF_979256525.1 Klenkia sp. AC732
GAAACCGGGTGCGGAGGGCGGGGTGCAGGTGGGAGGGTCCGGGCCCATGAGCAGCCCCCTCGGCCCCGGCGGTACCCGGCGGGAGGCGGCCGTGGACGCGGCCGTCGACGCAGCGCGCTCGGTCGGGGTGACCGGCGCCGACCCGGCGGTGCTCTACGAGGCGTTCTCGGTCGTCGTCCACCTGGCGCCCGAGCCGGTGGTGGCCCGGGTGCCCACGGTCCTGCCGCGCACCGTGCGCGCGGACCTGCCCGCCCGGCTGCGGCAGATGCGCGCCGAGCTCGCGGTGACCGCGTGGCTGGCCGGCCGCGGGTTCCCCGTCGTCGTCCCGGCGCACCCGGAGCCGCTGGTCGCCGACGGACAGGCTCTGACCCTGTGGCGGTGGGTGGAGCAGACCGACCGGGAGGTGCCCGAGACCGAGAGCGGGGCCCTCGTCGCCCGGCTGCACGCGGCACTGGCCGACTGCCCGGTGGAGCTGGACTGGCTGGTCCCGCTGGACGAGTCGGTGCCTGACGCGCTGGGGCAGCTCGTGGCGGACCGGCCCGCCTGGCTGACCGCCGAGGACGTCGTCCGGGCGCAGGGGGAGTGGGACCTGCTGGCGCCCCTGGCGACCGAGCCGGCTGCCTGGGCGGCGGCCTTCCCGGACGCGCCGGCGCAACCGGTGCACGGGGACGCGCCGTTCTACAACGTGATCGCCACGCCGTCCGCGCTGCTCAGCTCGGACTTCGAGCACGTCGGCCAGGGGCCGCCCGAGTGGGACCTGGCCTCCGTGCCCGCCGGCGTGCGGGCCGGCTACGACGCCGAGGCCGCCCGGCTGGGCCTGCGCCCGCTGGACGAGCGCGCCCTGCAGGTGGCCGAGCGCGGCCGCGCCCTGCAGCTGCTGGCCGTCCTGCCGCTGGCCGGTGAGCTGCCCGGCATGGCCGATGCCCTGGAGGGCTTCGCCGCCGGCTGGCGCGCGAGCTCCCCGCTGGCCGACCTCCTCCGGCGGTGATCATGGGAGTCGCCCCGCCGACACGCCGGGCGACGGCGTGTCGGCGTGCACCAACCCCATGATCACCGGCGGGCGGGCGGGTGTGCGGGCGGGTGGGTGAGGGTCAGGCGGTGATGGTGGCCTTGGCCGTCGTCCAGGCGCGGAGCTGGTCGGTGGGGGTGACGCCGAGGCCCGGGCGGTCGGAGAGGTACATCCGGCCGCCGGCGGTCTCCAGGTGCTCGTGGAACAGCGGGGTCAGCCAGTCGAAGTGCTCGACCCAGGGCTCGATCGGGTAGGCCGCCGCCAGGTGCGCGTGGATCTCCATGGCGAAGTGCGGCGCCAGGGTGAGGTGGTGGGTCTCGGCGAGGGTCGCCAGCTTGAGGAACTGGGTGATGCCGCCGATGCGGGGGGCGTCGGGCTGGATGACGTCGACCGCGCCGTGCCGGATCAGCTCGGCGTGCTCGGCGACGCTGGTCAGCATCTCCCCGGTCGCGATGGAGGTGTCCAGCGCGCGGGCGAGTTGGGCGTGGCCCTCGGCGTCGTAGGCGTCCAGCGGCTCCTCGATCCAGACCAGGTCGAACTCCTCCAGCGCCCGGCTGACCCGGATCGCCGTCGGCCGGTCCCACTGCTGGTTGGCGTCCACCATGATCGGGACGTCGTCCCCGAGGTGCGCGCGCAGCCGGGAGACCCGGCGGACGTCCTCCTTGGAGTCCGGCAGGCCCACCTTGATCTTGATGGCGCCGATGCCGGCCTCGAGTGTCGCGGTGGCGTTGTCGCAGACCTGCTCGATCGTCTCGTGCAGGAAGCCGCCGGAGGTGTTGTAGCAGCGCACCGAGTCCCGGTGGGCACCCAGCAGCTTGGCCAGCGGCAGGCCGGCGCGCTTGGCCTTGAGGTCCCACAGCGCGATGTCCATGGCCGCGATGGCCTGGGTGGAGGCGCCGCTGCGGCCCACCGAGGCACCGGCCCAGACCAGCTTGGTCCACAGCCGGGAGATGTCGTTGGGGTCCTCGCCGATGAGGACGTCGGCGATCTCCTTGGCGTGGGCGAACTGGGCGGGGCCGCCGGCGCGCTTGGAGTAGCCGAAGCCGATGCCCTCGAAGCCGTTCACGGTGGTGATCTCGGCGAAGAGGAAGACGACCTCGGTCATCGGCTTCTGCCGGCCGGTGAACACCTTGGCGTCGCTGATCGGGGTGGCCAGCGGCAGCGTCACCGAGCTCAGCGTCACCGAGGCGATCCGGTCCAGCACGGGGGAGGTGGTCGGGACGGTCATCGGGGTCTCCAGGACGGTCATCGGACGAGGGCGGGGCGCTTGGGGTCGAACTGCCACCCCGGGAGCAGGTGCTGCATGGCGACCGCGTCGTCCCGGGCGCCCAGGCCGTGCTCCAGGTACAGCTCGTGTGCGGCGGCCACGGCGTCCTCGTCGAGGGTGACGCCCAGGCCCGGGGTGCTGGGGACGGCGATCGCGCCGTCGCGGATCTGCAGCGGGTCGGTGGTGAGCGGCTGCCCGTCCTGCCAGATCCAGTGCGTGTCCAGGGCGGTGATGGTGCCCGGGGCGGCCGCGCCGACGTGGGTGAACATGGCCAGCGAGACGTCGAAGTGGTTGTTGCTGTGCGAGCCCCAGGTCAGCCCGAAGTCGTCGCACAGCTGGGCGACCCGGACCGAGCCGCGCATCGTCCAGAAGTGCGGGTCGGCCAGCGGGATGTCCACGGCGGCCGAGCGGACGGCGTGTGCCATCTGCCGCCAGTCGGTGGCCACCATGTTGGTGGCCGTGGGCAGGCCGGTGCGGCGGCGGAACTCGGCCATCACCTCGCGGCCGGAGAAGCCGCCCTCGGCGCCCACCGGGTCCTCGGCGTAGGCGAGGACGCCGTGCAGGTCGCGGCACAGCTCGACGGCCTCGGACAGCAGCCAGCCGCCGTTGGGGTCCAGGGTGATCCGGGCGTCGGGGAACCGCTCGGCCAGCGCGGTGACGGCGGCGACCTCCTCGGCCCCGGCGAGCACCCCGCCCTTGAGCTTGAAGTCGGTGAACCCGTAGCGGGCCCGGGCTGCCTCGGCCAGGGCCACGACGGCGTCGGGGGTGAGGGCGGGCTCGCGGCGCAGCCGCTCCCAGTCGTCGGCCGGGGAGTCCTCGACCAGGTAGGGCAGGTCGGTGGCGGTGCGGTCCCCGACGTAGAACAGGTAGCCCAGCATCGGCACGGAGTCCCGCTGCTGGCCCTCGCCGAGCAGCTCGGCCACCGGCACGCCCAGGTGCTGGCCCAGCAGGTCCAGCAGCGCCGACTCCAGCGCGGTGACGGCGTGCACCGTCGTCCGCAGGTCGAAGGTCTGCAGGCCGCGGCCGCCGGCGTCCCGGGCGGCGAAGGCCCGCGACACCTGCGCGAGCAGGCTGCCCAGCCGGGCGACCGGCTGGCCGACCAGGAACTCGGCGGCGTCGGTGATCGTGGTCGCGATCGCCTCGCCACCGGGGACCTCGCCGACGCCCTGCCGGCCCTCGGAGTCGGTGACCACGGCGATGTTGCGGGTGAAGAACGGGCCGTGCGCGCCGGAGAGGTTCAGCAGCATGCTGTCCCGCCCGGCGACCGGGACGACCTGCACCCGGGCGATCGTGGGGGAGACCATCACTGCTCCTCGGGACGGCGGACGACGCCGTCGACGCGGCGGGACAGGCCCCACGGGTTGGCCCGCTGCAGGGACGGCGGGAGCACCTCGTCGGGGGCGTCCTGGAAGCAGACCGGCCGCTGGAAGCGGTGCACGGCCAGCGTGCCGACGGAGGTGGAGCGGCCGTCCGACGTCGCCGGGAACGGGCCGCCGTGCACCATCGCGTGGCTGACCTCGACGCCGGTGGGCCAGCCGCCGAACAGCACCCGGCCGACCTTGGTGGCCAGCAGCGGCAGCACCGGGGCCAGCGCCTCGGTGTCGCCGGCGCCGGCGTGCACGGTGGCGGTGAGCTGGCCCTCGAGGTCCCCGACCGCGGTGAGCAGCTCGTCGGTGGAGCCGTAGCGGACGACCAGGCCCAGCGCGCCGAAGACCTCGGCCTGCAGCTCGGGGCGGGCGGCCAGGTCGGCGGTGGTGGTGGCGTAGACGGCCGGGGCGGGGGCGTGCGGGCCGGAGCCCGGGGTGCCCTCGGCGACCGGCTCGGCTCCCGCGGCGGCCAGCGCCTGCGCGCCGGTCCGGTAGGCCTCGGCGATGCCCGGGGTGAGCATGGTCTGGCCGGTGGCCGCGCCGACCAGCTCGCCGGCCGCGGCCAGGAAGGCGTCGCCGTCCGGGCCGGTGGGCAGCAGCAGCAGGCCCGGGTTGGTGCAGAACTGGCCGGCGCCCAGGGTCAGCGAGCCGACGTAGCCCGCGGCCAGCGCGGCCGGGTCGCCCAGCCCGCCGGGCATGACCAGCACCGGGTTGATCGAGGACATCTCGGCGTAGACCGGGATCGGCACCGGCCGGGCGGCGGCGGCCGCGACCAGCGCGAGCCCGCCCCCGCGGGAGCCGGTGAACCCGACGGCGGTGATCCGCGGGTCGCTGACCAGCGCCTGGCCGATCTCGTTGCCGCCGCCGTAGAGCAGGGAGAAGACGCCGGCCGGCAGGTCGTGCTCGGCGACGGCCTCGGTGACGGCGCGCCCGACCAGCTCGGCGGCACCGGGGTGCGCGTTGTGCGCCTTGACGACGACGGGGCACCCGGCGGCCAGGGCGGCCGCGGTGTCGCCGCCGGCGGTGGAGAAGGCGAGCGGGAAGTTGCTGGCGCCGAAGACGGCGACCGGGCCCAGCGGCACGTGCACCTGGCGCAGGTCCGGGCGAGGCAGCGGGGTGCGGTCGGGCAGCGCGGGGTCGATCCGGGCCTGCAGGTGGTCGCCCTGCTCGACGACGGTGGCCATCAGCCGCAGCTGGCCGGTGGTGCGGCCCAGCTCGCCGGTCAGCCGACCCACGGGCAGGCCGGACTCGGCGACGGCGCGGGCGACCAGGGTCTCCCCGAGGGCCTCGACCCGGTCGGCGACGGTGCGCAGGAAGGCCGCGCGGCGGGCCGGGGACAGCGCGGCGTAGGCCGGGGCGGCCTCGGCGGCGGCCCGGGTGGCCCGCTCGACCTCGGCCGGCGCCAGCAGCGAGTAGGCCGGCTCCAGGGTCTCCCCGGTCGCCGGGTCGATCGCGCGCAGCGTGCCGGCGTCACCGGCGACGGTCTCCCCGGCGATGATCGAGGAGCCGGTCAGGGTCTGGGTGGAGGTCATCAGGACACCTTGTCGATGAGCACGGTGAGGTCGGCGAGCTCGGCCTCGGTGAGGTCGGTCAGCGGCGGGCGGACCCGGCCGCCGTCGCGGCCCACGGCGGTGAGCCCGGCCTTGATGATGGACACCGCGTAGCCCTTCTTGCGGTCCCTGATGTCCAGGTAGGGCAGCACGAAGTCGTTGAGCTTGGCGTACACCGCGGCCCGGTCCTTGGCGCGCACGGCGGCGAAGAACTCGGTGGCGAACTGCGGCACGAAGTTGAAGACCGCCGAGGAGTACGTGCTCACGCCCAGCTCCAGCAGCGGCAGCGCGAAGGTCTCCGCCGTCGGCAGGCCGCCGACGTAGACCAGCCGGTCGCCGACCCGGGCGTAGGTCCGGGTCATCCGCTCGATGTCCCCGACGCCGTCCTTGAGGCCGATCATCGTGGGGTTGCGGTCCGCGGCCTGCGCGACGGCGACGTCGTCGAGCACGGCGTTGGCCCGGCTGTAGACGACGACGCCGAGGTCGGTGGCCGAGCAGACGGCGGTGATGTGGTCGACCAGGCCGTCCTGGCTGGCCTCGGTCAGGTAGGGCGGCATGAGCAGCAGGCCGGAGGCGCCGGCGTCGGCCGCCGCCTTGGCCATCTCCACGGCTGTCGCGGTGCCGCCGGTGGCCGGGGCGAGCACCGGGACGGCGCCGTCCACCTCGGCGACGGCGGCCCGGACGACCCGGTCGACCTCGGCGCCGGTGAGCGAGAAGCCCTCGCCGGTGCCGCCGGCCGCGAAGAGCCCGGCGACCTCGAACCCGGACAGCCAGGACAGGTGCTCCCGGTAGCGCGCCTCGTCGAAGGCGAGGTCGGCGTCGAAGTGGGTGACCGGGAAGGACAGCAGGCCGGAGGCCAGCTGGGGGGCCAGGTCGGCCGGGGACATCAGGCTCACGGTGGTCCTCGCGTCGGACGGGCGCCGGTGGGTCCAGCGCGTGGCGCAGGCCACGTTAGGAACGGTCGGCGATGCCTGTCCAAGACCGGATCGGCATGCGGCGATGCCCTCCGGGCATCACCGGGTCGGCGGTCGCAGCGGGGCGAGGGCTTCGAGCACCCGCGGGAGCGCCGGGTTGACCGACTCCCGGGACCACAGCAGGTGCAGCTCGACGGGCTCGGCGTCGGCGGGGGCCAGTGGCAGGAAGACCACCCCGTCGATGCCCAGGGCGGTGGCCGAGGCCGGGACGAGGGCCACCCCGCGGCCGGCACCGACGAGCAGCAGCATCGTCAGCACCTGACTGACCGTGTGCACGACGTTCTCGTGCCGGATCGGCACGAGTCGGACGGCGAGGTCGTAGAAGTACCGGGCCTGGCTGGGGGAGTGCATGACCATCGGCTCGTCGGCCAGCACGGCGGGGTCGACCGGGCCGGCAGCCGTGGCCAGCGGGTGGTCGGCCGGTACCGCGACCAGCAGCGCCTCGCGGTCCAGCAGCCGGGAGGCGAACGCGGCCCGGTCGAAGGGCGGCCGGGCCAGCCCCAGGTCCAGCTCCCCGCCGAGCAGCCCGGCGACCTGCTCGCGGGACACGCCCTCCTGCAGGTCGACGTCCAGGTCCGGCAGGGCCTCGGCGACCAGGCCGAGCAGCCGGCCCAGCACCCGGTAGGCCGACGCCGCGGTGAAGCCGATCCGGATCGTGCCCCGTGAGCCCGCGGCGACCCGGCGGGCGAGGTCGGGGGCCGCGTCGGCGAGGGACAGCAGCCGGCGGGCCTCGGTCAGGAAGACCCGCCCGGCCGGGGTGAGGGCCACCCCGCGGTTGTCCCGGTCCAGCAACTGGGCGCCGATGTCGCGCTCGAGCTTCTGGATCTGCCGGGACAGCGGGGGCTGGGTCATCTGCAACCGCGTGGCGGCGCGCCCGAAGTGCAGCTCGTCGGCGACGGCGACGAACCCCCGGAGCTGGTCGAGGCTGAACACGATGCGTCGAGGGTATCGCTCGATGCCTCATCGGGCTTGGACCGGCATCGCTGCGCCGACATACGGTCCCCCGAGTCCCAGGCCCGTGACCGCGCTCACAGCGGCAGGGTGGGCCGTGTGGCCGGGACGACGCTCTCGACGAGGAGGACGACATGACGTGGAACACGACGCGCCGATGGGCCGTGGCGGGGATGGGTGCGACGCTGGTCGCGACGCTGTCGGCCTGTGGGGGCAACCTCGGAGGGGGCGGCGGCGGTGACGACGCCGCGGCGAGCTTCCCCGACGGCCCGATCACCCTGCTCATCGGCCAGGACCCCGGCGGCAGCACCGACCTCATCGGCCGCGCGCTGGCCGAGATCGCCTCCGACGAGCTCGGCGTGGCGATCAGCGTGGAGAACCGGCCCGGCGCCAACGGCGCGCTGGCCGCCGAGGAGCTCGCCGGCTCCGAGCCCGACGGGCAGACGCTGATGGTCTTCAACGGCACGCTGGCCTACATCACGCCGCTGGCCGTGTCGGAGGACGAGGCGCAGGACATCAACGACTTCACCGTCGTCACCGGCATCTCCCAGGACGACTACGTGCTGGTCACCGCCGCCGACAGCGGCATCGCCAGCATCGACGACATCACCGCGGCCGGCTCGGTCACCTACGGCACCACGGGCGTGGGCACCGGCAGCCAGCTGTCCACCGCGCTGCTGACCGGCGAGCTCGGCGTCGAGGCCACCCCGGTGCCCTTCGACGGTGGCGCCCCGACCCTGACCGCCGTCCTCGGTGGCCAGGTCGACATCGCCGCCATCCAGCTCGGTGAGGCCTTCAGCCAGATCGAGGCCGGCGAGCTGACCCCGATCGTCACCTTCGCCGCCGAGCGCAACGAGTTCCTGCCCGACGTGCCCACGGCCGTCGAGGAGGGCTACGCCGACGCCGAGGTGCAGCAGTCCCGGGCGATCGTCGCCCCCGACGGCACCCCGGACGAGGTCGTCTCGGCCCTGCAGGACGCCTTCGACACCGCCTTCGCCGACTCCGGCTACCAGGACTTCAACGCCGACCGGCTGCTCACCGCCAACGAGATCGACGGCAGCGAGCTGCAGACGGTCTGGTCGGACAACCTGGAGAACTACCGGTCGCTGACGGAGGAGTACGGCATCGACCTGGGCGGCGGCGCGTGACCTCCCCCTCCTCGGGCTCCACCCAGCACGGCGCCACCCAGCACGACGCCACCCGTCCCGCCGTCCCCGGTCAGCCCGGGGACGGCGGGGCGGGGGCCTCCCCGGCGGTCCGGGGGGACGCCGGGTCGGCCCCGCACCACGCGGTCGGACCGGATGCGCTGCCCGACGCCGGGGTGCTCCCCGGTGCGACCGCCGCCGAGGCCGACGACCTGGTCGACGAGGTCGCGGAGGAGGACCGGCCGCCCACGGCGGGCCCGGTCACCAACCTGGTCACCGCGGTGGTCACCCTCGGCATCGGGGTCGCGGTGCTGCTCGGGTCGCTGTCCCTGGGCGTGGGCACCGCCGAGGCCCCCGGCCCGGGCACCTGGCCGCTGCTGGTCTCGATCGCGCTGATCGCGCTGTCGGTCGCCACCGCGGTGGCCTCCCGCCGCACCACCGACGCCGAGGCCTTCACCTCCCGCGCCTGGGGCGTGCTGGCGGGCCTGGCCACCCTGGTCGGCTTCGTGCTGCTGATCGACGTGATCGGCTTCGAGGTCCCCGCGGTGCTGCTGTGCTTCGTCTGGCTGCGGTTCCTGGGCCGGGAGGGCTGGCGGACGTCGGTCCTGGTCAGCCTCGGCGTCGTCGCCGTCTTCTACGCGCTGTTCGTCGTGGCGCTGTCCGTCCCGATCCCGCACCTCTTCTAGGAGGCCCTCCGGTGGACTCCCTCAGCCCGGTCCTGGACGGCTTCCTCGTCGTCATCGAGCCGACCAACCTGCTCTACTGCCTGATCGGCGTCGTCATCGGCATGCTGATCGGCGTGCTGCCCGGCCTCGGCCCGGCCGCCACGATCGCGATCCTGCTGCCGCTGACCATCGGCATCGAGCCGGTGACCTCGATCATCATGCTGGCCGGCATCTTCTACGGCGCCCAGTACGGCGGCACGATCACCTCGGTGCTGCTCAAGCTGCCCGGCGAGGCCTCCTCGGTGGTCACCGTCTTCGACGGCCACGCGATGGCCAAGCAGGGCCGCGCCGGCACCGCGCTGGGCATCGCCGCGATCGGCTCCTTCGTCGGCGGCACCGTCTCCATCGTCGCGCTGTCGTTCCTGGCCCCGGTCATCGCCGGGTACGCGCTGGACTTCGGCCCGCCGGAGTACACCGCGCTGGCCCTGCTGGGCATCCTGCTGGTCTCCACCGTCAGCTCCGGCAGCCGGCCCAAGGCGCTCATCGCCGCCTGCCTGGGCCTGGCGCTGGCCACCATCGGCCGCGACGGGTTCACCGGCGCCGAGCGGTTCACCTTCGACAACCTGAGCCTGGCCGACGGCCTGGACTTCGTGCCGATCGCGATGGGCCTGTTCGGCCTGGGCGAGATCCTCTACAACCTGGAGGAGCGGCACCGGGCGGTCAACGCGCCCACCAAGGTCTCCAACGTCTGGCCGTCGCGGTCGGACCTCAAGCAGTCCCGCGGGGCCGTGGGCCGCGGCTCGGTCATCGGCTTCTTCCTGGGCATCCTGCCCGGCGGTGGTGCGGTGCTGGCCTCGCTGGCCGCCTACGCCATCGAGAAGCGCCGCGCGAAGGACCCCAGCCGCTTCGGCAAGGGCGCCGTGGAGGGCGTCGCCGCCCCGGAGACCGCCAACAACGCGGCCGCGACGTCGTCGTTCATCCCGCTGCTGACCCTGGGCATCCCGGCCAACGCCACCATGGCGGTCATCTTCGGGGCGCTGCTCATCCAGGGCATCACACCCGGCCCGCAGCTGGTCACCGAGGAGCCCGAGCTGTTCTGGGGCGTCATCAACTCGATGTACATCGGCAACGTGCTGCTGCTGGTGATGAGCATCCCGCTGGTCGGGGTCTTCGTCCGGATCCTGCGGGTGCGCCCGGCGATCCTGGCCCCGATCACCGTGCTGATCACCCTGATCGGCGTCTACACCGTCAACAACAACGTCTTCGACATCGTGCTGGTGATCGTCTTCGGCGTCATCGGCTACCTGATGAAGAAGTGCGGCTTCGACCCCGGCCCGCTGGTGCTGGCCTTCGTGCTGGGCTCGCTGCTGGAGAGCTCGCTGCGCCGGTCGCTGCTGCTCTTCGACGGCGACCCCACCGGCTTCTTCACCCGGCCGATCTCCGGCGTGCTGCTGACGGTGTTCCTCGTCGTCCTGCTGCTGCCGGTCGTCCAGGCCGTGCGCAACCGGCGTCGGGCCGCCCGGCCCGCCGCCGCCGACAAGACCGAGGAGCTCGTGTGACCGTGCTCGTGGGCTACCTGCCCTCGCCCGAGGGCGAGGCGGCGTTCGACGCCGCCGTCGCCGAGGCCGCCCGCCGCGGCGAGCCGCTGCTGGTGCTGAACTCCCCGCGCAGCGGTGCCCCGGTCAGCAGCACCGCCGCCGACGACGACGCCGTCACCGGGCTGACCGGCCGGGCCTCGGCCGCCGGCGTGCAGGTGGAGGTCCGCCGCACCGCCCACGAGGGCGACGCCGCCGACGAGGTGCTCCGGGTCGCCGAGGAGGTGCAGGCGTCCGTGCTGGTCATCGGCATCCGCCGGCGGTCCCCGGTGGGCAAGCTGCTCATGGGCAGCAGCGCCCAGCGGATCCTCCTCGACAGCGACCGCCCGGTCCTCGCGGTCAAGCCCGCCCGCTGAGCGCGCTCGAGGCCGGCCTGCTGGTGCTGGCCGGCCTCGGCGCCGGGCTGACCGGCAGCGTCGCCGGTCTGGCGTCGCTGGTCAGCTACCCGGCGCTGCTGGCCACCGGGCTCCCGCCGGTGACCGCCAACGTCACCAACACCGTCGCGCTGGTGCTCAACAGCGTCGGCGCCGTGGGCGCCTCCCGGCCCGAGCTGCGCGGCCAGGGACGGCGCATCGCGCTGCTGCTGCCGCTGGGGATGGCCGGTGGTGTCGCCGGGGCCGCGCTGCTCCTGACCACCCCGCCATCGGCCTTCGAGGCGGTGGTGCCGTTCTTCATCGCCGCCGCCTCGGTGCTCATCCTCCTCCAGCGCCCGCCTCGCGAGCTGGCCTCCGACGGCACCGCCGAGGTTCGCCGGCACCCCCGCCGGGCCCTCTGGGCGATGGGCGCGGGGGTGGCCGCGGTGTCGGTCTACGGCGGGTTCTTCGGGGCCGCATCCGGGGTGCTGCTGCTGGCCGTCCTGCTGCTCACCACGGGCGAGACCGTGGCCCGCGGCAACGCCCTGAAGAACACCGTCTCCGGCGCCTCCAACCTGCTCGCCGCCATCGGCTTCGCCCTCTTCGCCGACGTCGCCTGGGCCGCGGTGCTGCCGCTGGCCGCCGGGCTGTTCGTCGGCGGGGTGCTCGGCCCGCCGCTGGTGCGCCGGCTGCCCGGGCTGTGGCTGCGCCGCGGCATCGGCGTGGCCGGGCTGGTGCTGGCCGCCGTCCTCGCGTCCGCCTGACCCGACCCGATCCCCCTGGAGGTCCCCGTGCCACCCGTCGTGCCCACCGAGGACGTCGACGCCCTGCTCGTCGGAGGGGGCGTCATGAGCGCCACCCTGGGCGTGCTGCTCTCGCAGCTGCAGCCGGACTGGCGGATCGCCGTGCTGGAACGGCTGGACCAGGGCGGTCTGGAGAGCTCGGCCGCCTGGATGAACGCGGGCACCGGGCACGCCGGGCTCTGCGAGTTCAACTACACCCCCCGTCGGGCCGACGGCTCGGTCGACGTCACGGCCGCCGTGCGGATCGGTGAGCAGTTCGCCGCCTCGCTGCGGCTGTGGGCCGACCTGGTGGCCGCGGGGGACCTCGACCCCTCCTTCGTGCGTCCCGTGGCGCACCTGGGGCTGGGGCGCGGCGCGGAGGGCGTCGCCCACCTCCGGGGGCGTCGGGAGGCGCTGGCGCACCACCCGCTGTTCGCCGACACGCGCTTCACGCAGGACCGCGAGGAGGCCGCGTCCTGGGTGCCGCTGGTGACGCGGGGGCGGACCGGCGACGAGCCGTTCGCGCTGACCCGCTCCGGGCAGGGCACCGACGTCGACTACGGGACGCTGACCCGGGGCCTGCTCCAGGTCCTCACCCGGCGCGGCGCGGAGGTCTCCGTCGGCCAGCACGTCTCCCGGCTGCGTCGGCACGGCGCCGGCTGGGCTGCCACGGTGACCGACCGGCGGTCGGGGCTGGCCCGCCGGGTGCGGGCCCGGTTCGTCTTCGTCGGCGCGGGGGGCGCGACCCTGCCGGTGCTGCAGGCCGCGGGCGTGCCCGAGGTCCGCGGGCTCGGGGCGTTCCCGATCAGCGGCCGGTTCCTGCGGACGTCGGACCCGGAGCTGGTCGCCGCACACCGCGGCAAGCTGTACGGGCACGCAGCGCCCGGCGCCCCGCCGATCTCGGTGCCGCACCTGGACCTGCGCAGCGTCGAGGGCCGGGAGCACCTGCTCTTCGGCCCGTTCGCAGCGTTCTCCCCGCGGTTCCTGCGCACCGGTCGGCGCAGCGACCTGCTCCGGTCGGTGCGGCCGCACGCGGTCCCCACCCTGCTGGCCACCGCCCGGGACAACCGCGCGCTCACCGCCCACCTGGTCGGGCAGCTGGCGCAGACCCCGACGGCCCGGACGGCGTCCCTGCGCGGCTTCGTGCCCACGGCGCGGGCGGCGGACTGGGAGCTGGTGACCGCCGGCCAGCGGGTCCAGCTGCTCGAGCGCACCGGGGGACGGGGCGCGATGGTCGGTTTCGGCACCCGGGTGGTCACCTCCGCCGGCGGGAGTCTCGGCGCCCTGCTCGGTGCCTCCCCCGGGGCATCGACAGCGGTGGCGGTCATGGTCGACCTGCTGGACCGCTGCTTCCCGGCCAGGGCCACCGACTGGGCCGACCGGCTGGCCCGGCACCGGGGGGACACCCTCGACCTGGACGCGGTGGCCGACGCCCGCTCGGTGCTGGGTCTGCCCGCCGTCGGGGCCGCCGCGTGAACGCCGAGCTCGTCGACCGGCTGCGCGCCGAGCTCGGCGACGCCGGCGTGCTCACCGACCCCGCCGCGACGGCGTCCTACCTGACCGACTGGCGCGGCGCGTGGTCCGGGACGGCGCTGGCCGTCGTCCGGCCCGCCAGCACCGCGGAGGTGTCAGCGGTGCTGCGGCTGTGCTCGGCCGCCGGGGTCGCCGTCGTCCCACAGGGCGGGAACACCGGGCTGTGCGGCGGCGCGGTGCCCGACGCGTCCGGCGCGGAGGTGGTGCTGTCGCTGACCCGGATGCGGGCCGTGCTGGCCGTGGACCCGGCCGAGCTGACGGTCACCGTCGAGGCCGGCGCCGTGCTGCAGGCCGTACAGGAGGCGGCGGCGGCCGTGGGCTGTCTCTACCCGGTCTCGCTGGGCTCGGAGGGCAGCGCCACCATCGGCGGCACGATCGCCACCAACGCCGGTGGCACCGGGGTGCTGCGCTGGGGCAACACCCGCGCCCAGGTGCTCGGCCTGGAGGTCGTGCTGCCCGACGGCCGGGTCTGGGACGGGCTGCGGGCCCTGCGCAAGGACAACACCGGCTACGACCTGACCCAGCTGTTCATCGGCGCCGAGGGCACGCTCGGCGTCGTCACCAGGGCCGTGCTGTCGCTGGTGCCGGCGCTGCGCTCGACGACGACGGCGTGGGCAGCGCTGCCCTCGGTGCAGGCCGCGGTCGACCTGCTCGGGCTGTTGCGCCGGTCGGCGGGGGACCGGGTGACCGCCGTCGAGCTGGTGTCCCGGCAGGCCCTGGAGCTGGTGCTGACCCACGTCGCCGGCGCCCGGGACCCCTTCGCCGAGGTGCACCCCTGGTACGTGCTGCTGGAGCTGGGCGATGCCCGCCCCGACGCCGGCCTGGACGCGCTGCTGGAGGACGTGCTCGGGCAGGCCGTCGAGCAGGACCTGGTCGCGGACGCCGTCGTCGCCTCGTCGTCGGCGCAGGTCGCGGCGCTGTGGACGCTGCGGGAGGGCATCTCGGAGGCGCAGAACCCGGAGGGGCCCAGCCTCAAGCACGACGTCACCGTGCCGGTCGGGGTGCTGCCGGAGTTCGTCGCGGCCACCGACGCCGCGCTGCGGATGGCGGCGCCCGGCGTCCGGCTGGTCACCTACGGCCACGTCGGGGACGGCAACCTGCACTACAACCTGACCCCGCCGGTCGGCGCCGACCCGGACGTGTTCGCCGCCCGCGCGCACGAGCTGGCCGACGTCGTCTACCGCGAGGTGGCCCGCCGGTCGGGCAGCATCAGCGCCGAGCACGGCATCGGCCAGGCCAAGCGCGAGGCCCTGGCGGTGGTCACCGACGAGGTGACGATGGACCTGATGCGCGGCCTGAAGACCCTCCTGGACCCGCGAGGCCTGATGAACCCCGGCAAGGTCCTCTGAGGCCCCCGCCGCCCCTGATCAACCGAGGGCGGCGGGGGCGGGCGCGGGTGCGGGCGCCAGGACGGCGTCGCAGACGGCCAGCAGGCGCTCGCGCAGGGCGGTGCCGCGGGCGGCGAAGCCGCGCTGGGCCTCGGCGTACTCGGCCTTGCCGGCGGCGGTCTCGATCGGCACCGGCGGGAAGCCGTGGTCGGCCAGGTCGTAGGGGCTGGCCCGCATGTCCAGCGCCCGGACGTCGGCGGCGAGGACGAAGCAGTCGGCCAGCAGCTCCCCGGGCACGGCGGGGGACAGCTTGTAGGCCCACTTGTAGAGGTCCATCGTGGCGTGCAGGCAGCCCGGCTGCTCCAGCTCGGCCTGGGTCTCCCGGGTGGGGGTCAGCGCGTTGCGGGGGACGGCGTCGGCGGTGAAGAACCGGAACGCGTCCACGTGGGTGCACTGCAGCCGGTGCCCCTCGACGACGGCGTCGGTGCCGGCCGCGCCCAGCCGCAGCGGGACGCCGCCGTGCCGGACCTCGCCGGCCCGGTAGACCATCGCCCACTCGTGCAGCCCGAAGCAGCCGAACTGCCCGGCCCGGCCGGCGGTGCGGGCCAGCAGCCCGGCGGTCCATCCGGTCGCCGCGCCCCGCTTCGCGCGGAACGCCTCGACGTCCAGCCCGACCGAGCCGTCCTCGAGCCGGGCGTACAGCGGCCAGCCGAGCCGCTCCTGCGCGAGCTCCCCGGTGACCGAGGTGCCGACACCGGCGTGCCAGCGCAGCAGCCGGGCCGGCGGCTCGGAGTAGTAGGTGAACAGGAAGTCCCACACCGGGTGCGCCTCGTGCCGGGATCGCCGCTGCTGGTGGGGCTCGACCCAGGGCGCCAGCCGCTGTCGGTGCGCGGCGTCCCGGGCGGCCGCGACGTCGGGAGGGAGCACGGGCACGCACCGAGGGTAGGCGGGCCGCTGAGCAGTGACGCTTGACACAGGTGGAGCGCTCAACCAGTGTCCGGCGCATGACGCTCGCAGGCACTCCCACCGTGGTCGACACCGACGTCCTGGTGGTGGGCACCGGCCCCGCCGGGGCCTCGGCCGCGCTGTTCCTGGCGACCTACGGGACGCGGGTCCTCGTCGTCACCAAGTACGGGCGGCTGTCCCAGGAGCCGCGGGCGCACATCACCAACCAGCGCGCCATGGAGACCCTGCGCGACATGGGCGTCGAGCAGACGCTCACCGCGCTGGCCACCCCCTGGGAGCTGATGGGGACGACGACGTTCTGCACCAGCCTGGTCGGCGAGGAGCTCGGCCGGATCCCCAGCTGGGGCACCGACACCGTGCGGCACGCCGACTACGCCCTGGCCAGCCCGTGCACGATGCTCGACGCCCCGCAGACCCTCACCGAGCCGGTGCTGGTCAAGGCCGCCCAGGACCGCGGCGCACGGGTCCGCTTCGACACCGAGTACCTGCGCCACGTCCAGGACGACGAGGGCGTCACCACCACGCTGCGCGACCGGCTCACCGGGGTCGAGTTCGACGTCCGCTCGCGCTACCTGGTGGGCGCCGACGGCGCCCGCAGCGCCGTCGCCACGGACCTGGAGCTGCCCTTCGAGGGCCCCGGTGCGGTGGGCGGCGCGCTGGGCATCGTGTTCCGCGCCGACCTCACCCACCTGGTCGCCCACCGGCCCTCGGTCCTCTACTGGATGCTCCAGCCGGGCGCGGAGAAGGAGGGCGTCGGGCTGGGCGTGCTGCGGATGATCAAGCCCTGGACCGAGTGGATGCTCATGTGGGGCTACGCGGTCGCCGACGGCCCGCCGGAGCTGACCGACTCCTTCGTCCGGGAGCTCGCCGTCGGCCTCGTGGGCACCGACGACTTCGAGATGGAGGTGCTGTCCGGCTCGCCCTGGACGGTCAACCACCACTTCGCGACGACGATCAGCCGCGGCCGGGTGTTCTGCGCCGGGGACGCCGTGCACCGCCACCCGCCGACCAACGGCCTGGGCTCCAACACCTCGATCCAGGACGCCTACAACCTGGCCTGGAAGCTGGCCCACGTGGTGGCCGGCACCGCCCACCCGAGCCTGCTGGACTCCTACGACGCCGAGCGCGCCCCGATCGCACGGCAGGTCGTGGAGCGGGCCAACCGGTCCATCGCCGACACCGGCCGGATCATGGCCGCCCTCGAGCTCACCGACACGACCGACGTCGAGGTGCTGGAGCGTCAGCTCGCGCTGCGCCGGGCGCCGGGGCCCGACGGCGACCGGGTCCGGGCCGCCGTCCGGGAGGCGATCGCGTACAAGGCCTACGAGTTCGACGCCCACGGCGTCGAGCACAACCAGCGCTACGCCTCCGCCGCGGTCGTCCCCGACGGGACGCCGATGCCGCCCTACGAGCGGGACGCCGAGCTGTACGCCCGGCCCACCACCTGGCCCGGCGCCAAGCTGCCGCACACCTGGGTCACCCGGGCCGGGCACGAGGTGTCCACCCTGGACCTGGCCGGCACGGGCCGCTTCGCCGTCGTCACCGGGGTCGGTGGGGACGCCTGGCTGGCCGCCGCGGCCGAGCTGGGCGCCCAGCGCGGGCTGACGATCACCCCGGTCGCGATCGGGCCGGGCCTGCCGGTCGACGACCCCTACGGCACCTGGACCGACCTGCGGGAGACCGCTGACGGCGGGGTGCTGCTGGTGCGGCCCGACCTCTACGTCGCCGCCCGGCACGCGGCCGCCCCGACGTCGCCGGAGCAGGCCCGGGAGTGGCTGGCCGGCGCGCTGGACGCGGTGCTGGGACCGGTCGCGACGGGCTGACCGACGGGGAGGCGACCCGCGGACTAGCGTGGTCGCCTCCCGCGCCGCCGCACCACCCCCAGGAGACCTGCCCGTGTCGAGCTCCACCCCCGACCCCGCACTGGTCGCCGAACAAGAGCACGTCACCGGTCTCTACGCCCGGCTCGACGCCGCCCGCGAGCTCGCCGTCCGCCGTCGGGAGCAGGCCATCTCCGCCCCGCTCGTGGACAACGCGCAGGCCATGGGGGAGAAGGAGGCCGCGGTCCGCTTCCACGGCACCCGGATCGTGCAGCTGGACGCCGCCGAGGCCGGCCTGGTGCTGGGCCGCCTGGACCGCGAGGAGGTCGCGCAGCCGCTGTACGTCGGCCGCACCGGGCTGCCCGCCGACGACGCCGGCGGCGACCCGGCACTGGTCGACTGGCGTGCCCCGGCCAGCCGGCCGTTCTACACCGCCACCCCGTTCCGGCCCGAGGGCGTGAGCCGTCGTCGGCACATCCGCACCCTGGGCCGCCGGGTCACCGGGATCGACGACGAGGTGCTGGTGCTCGCCGAGGGCGAGGAGGCCGACGAGCACGGCCTGACCGGCGAGGCCGCGCTGCTGCGCGCGCTCACCGCCGACCGCACCGGCCGGATGACCGACATCGTGCGGACCATCCAGGCCGAGCAGGACCAGATCATCCGCTCGGACTCCCGCGGTGTGCTCGTCGTCCAGGGCGGGCCGGGGACCGGGAAGACCGCCGTCGCCCTGCACCGCGCGGCCTACCTGCTCTACACCCACCGCGACCGGCTGGCCCGCAGCGGTCTGCTCGTCGTCGGGCCGACCCCGACGTTCCTGCGCTACATCGCCGACGTGCTGCCCGCCCTCGGTGAGACCGGCGTGCTGCTGGCCGGGCTGGGCCAGCTGCGGCCGGGCCTGGACGCCCGCGCCGAGGACCCCGCCGACGTCGCCGAGGTCAAGGGCCGGCTGGCGATGGTCGACGTCGTCGCCGCGGCCGTGAAGGACCGGCAGGGCGTGCTGCGCGGCACCCGGGAGGTCGTGGTGGACCGGGAGCGGATCCGGCTGCGCGCGGGGGACGTCGCCCGGGTGCGCACCCAGGCCCGCCGGGCGTCCCGGCTGCACAACCTGGCCCGCCCGGCGTTCTACCGCGGACTGGTCGACCTGATCGCGCAGCGGGTGGCCGACCGGATGGCCTCCGACGTCCGCGGCGGGGAGGACCTGCTCGACGCCGAGGACCGCCGCGCCCTGCGCCGGGAGATCGCCGGCGAGCCCGCCGTCGCCGACCTGGTCGAGGAGCTGTGGCCGCTGCTCACCCCCGAGGAGCTGCTGCGCGACCTGTACGCCTCCCCGGCCCGCGTCGCCGCGGCGACCAAGGGGTGGTCCGAGGAGGACCGGGTGCTGCTGGCCCGGGACGCCGACGCGCCCTGGACCGTCGCCGACGTCCCGCTGCTGGAGGAGGCCGACGAGCTGCTCGGCGTCGACGACAGCGCCGAGCGGGCCGCCGCGCAGCGTCGCCGCCAGGCCGGGCTGGACGACGCCCAGCGCACCCTGGACCTGCTGCACGGCTCCCGCTCGCACGACGCCGACGACGACGAGGAGTCCGAGGAGCTCACCGCCGGCGACCTGCTGGACGCCGAGGGCCTGGCCGCCCGCGAGGAGGAGGCCGACTACCGGTCCACCGCCGAGCGCGCCGCCGCCGACCGCACCTGGACCTTCGGGCACGTCGTCGTGGACGAGGCGCAGGAGCTGTCCGCGATGGCCTGGCGGGTGCTGGCCCGCAAGTGCCCGACGTTGTCGATGACCGTCGTCGGCGACCTGGCGCAGACCGGCAGCGCCGCCGGTGCCTCCAGCTGGGCCGAGGTGCTCACCCCGCACGCCCGTACGCAGTGGCGGATGGCCCAGCTGACGGTCAACTACCGGACCCCGACGGAGATCATGGAGGTCGCCGCCGACGTGCTGGCCGCCTCCGGGTCGCAGCTGGAGGCCCCGCGGTCGGTGCGCTCGGCCGGGGAGTTCCCCGCCGTGGAGCTGCTGACCGAGGCCGAGCTGACCGACCGGGTCGCCGCCGTCACCGCCGACCTCGCCGGCAAGAGCGGGACGACGGCCGTCATCGCCCCGGTCAGCCGGTTCGACGACGTCGTCGCCGCCCTGACCGCGGCGCTGCCCGCCGTCACCTCCGGCGGGGCCGCGGACTCCTCCGCCGGCCCCGTGGTGCTCCGCCCGCACGAGGCCAAGGGGCTGGAGTTCGACTCGGTCGTGCTCGTCGAGCCCGCCCGGGTGCTCAGCGAGGGCACCCGCGGGTCCAGCGACCTCTACGTCGCCCTCACCCGGGCCACCCAGCGGCTGGCCGTGCTGCACACCGAGCCGCTGCCGGAGTCGATGCACCGGTTGCAGGGCTGACCGGACCGCGCGCACCCTGGGTGGGGATGAGCTCAGCAGCCGACCTGCTCGCCGCCGCCCGCGCCGTGGCCGCCGAGGACGAGGACCGGGCCGGGGTCGCCATGCTGGTGGCCCTGGCCGACCGCACCCGACCGGACACCGGACCGCCCGACCACCCGCTGCCCGCCGACCGCGAGCTGGCCTGCGCGGTCGAGCAGGCCTGGGCGGTGCTGCGCGGCGCCGACCCCGACGTCACCGTGCAGGACGCGCTGGCCGCGGTGGCCTGGCTGCGGTTCCGGCCGCCGTCGGCCCCCGTCGGGGGTGCCGACCTGCCGCTGGCCGCGTGGCGGCCGGGGGACACCCCGCTGCCGCCGGCGGCGGCCCGGGACGAGGAGGCCGGGCGGGTCCGGGACGCCGTGCTGGCCGGGCGGCACCTGCGGGTCGTCAACTTCCACAACACCCCGGCCTCGCACGCGGCCGAGCTCCGCCGGGAGCTGGCCTGGTACGCCGAGCGGTTCTCCCCGGTCACCGAGGCCGAGCTGCACGCCGCGCTGGACACCGGCGTCTGGCGGGACCCGCGGCCCGGCGTCGTCCCGGCCTTCTTCGACGGGTTCGCCAGCGCCGCGCAGGTCGCCGCCCCGCTGTGCGAGGAGCTCGGCCTCGTCGGCTGGTTCTACCCGCCCACGGAGTTCCTGGACTGCCCCGTCGACCAGCAGCGCGCCTTCGCCGCCGAGCACGACCTGGGCGTGCTGGCGGAGGACCTGCCCGGGGACGGCCCGCTGGCGATGAGCTGGGACGCCCTCGCCGACCTGGCCGCCCGGCACGTCGTCTGCGGGCACTCCGCCACCCACGCCAGCTCGGCGTCCGTGCGCACGGCCGGCGACGTCGAGCGGCAGGTGACCCGGCCGCTGGCCCGGCTCACCGAGGTCCTCGGCCGCCGCCCCGCCGCCTGGGCGTGGCTGGGCGGCACCCCGTTCGACCCGACCGCCCCCGGCGACGCCGCGGTGGCCGCAGCCGGCGTCCGCCTCTGGACCAGCAACGCCGCCGTGGAGCGCCTCGCCTGACCCCGCCCCCGTGAGGCAGAGGAAGCTCCACACCCCCTCTGCGAGCCACGAGGGGGTGTAGAGCTTCCTCCGCCGGGGGCGGGGCCGCACACCCGCACGGGGTGGCCCGGCCGCGCACCCGCCCCGGACACGGGAGACTGGGCGCATGCGCTTCGAGTCGGTCTACCAGCACGGCTTCGCCCGGGTCGCCGCGTGCACCCAGCGGACCGCCCTGGCCGACCCGCCGGCCAACGCGGAGTCCGTGCTGCGCCAGGCCCGGGCCTGCGCCGAGGACGGCGTCGCTGTCGCGGTGTTCCCCGAGCTGACGCTGTCGGGCTACTCCATCGAGGACCTGCTGCTGCAGGACCCGCTGCTGGACGCCGTCGAGGTGGCGCTGCAGACCGTCGTCGCCGGCAGCGCCGACCTGCTGCCGGTGCTGGTCGTCGGCGCCCCGCTGCGGCACCGCAACCGGGTCTACAACTGCGCGGTCGTCGTCCACCGGGGGCGGGTGCTGGGCGTCGCGCCGAAGTCCTACCTGCCCACCTACCGGGAGTTCTACGAGCGCCGCCAGCTCGCCCCCGGCGACGACCAGACCGGCACCATCCGGGTCGGCGGCGCCGAGGTGCCCTTCGGGCCCGACCTGCTCTTCGCCGCCACCGACGTGCCCGGGCTGGTCGTGCACGCCGAGGTCTGCGAGGACGTCTGGGTGCCGATCCCGCCGTCGGCGGAGGCCGCGCTGGCCGGGGCGACCGTGCTGCTCAACCTGTCCGGCTCGCCGATCACCGTGGGCCGGGCCGAGGACCGCCGCCTGCTGGTGCGGAGTGCGTCGTCGCGCTGCCTGGCCGCCTACGTCTACGCCGCGGCCGGTGAGGGCGAGTCGACCACCGACCTGTCCTGGGACGGGCAGACGATGGTCTACGAGAACGGCGTGCTGCTGGCCGAGACCGACCGCTTCCCCGACGGCGACCGCCGCGCCGTCGCCGACGTCGACCTGGACCTGCTCCGCCAGGAGCGGGCCCGGATGGGCACCTTCGACGACAACCGCCGGCACCACGCACCCGCCGCGCGCACGGTCGAGTTCACCCTCGACCCGCCGGACGCCGACCTGGGCCTGCGCCGGGAGCTCGAGCGCTTCCCCTTCGTGCCCAGCGACGACGCCCGGCTCGAGCTGGACTGCTACGAGGCCTACAACATCCAGGTCGCCGGGCTGGCCCAGCGGCTCTCGGCGATCGGTGACCCGAAGATCGTCATCGGCGTGTCCGGCGGGCTGGACTCCACCCACGCGCTGATCGTCGCCGCCCAGGTGATGGACCGGGCCGGCCGCCCGCGCAGCGACGTCCTGGCGTTCACGCTGCCCGGCTTCGCCACCAGCGACCACACCAAGGGCAACGCCTGGGCGCTGATGCGGGCCCTGGGCGTGACCGCCGCGGAGCTGGACATCCAGCCCACGGCGCGGTTGATGCTCGACGAGATCGACCACCCCTTCGCCGACGGCGAGCCGGTCTACGACGTCACCTTCGAGAACGTGCAGGCCGGCCTGCGGACGGACTACCTGTTCCGGATCGCCAACCAGCGCGGCGGGATCGTGCTGGGCACCGGCGACCTGTCCGAGCTGGCGCTGGGCTGGTCGACCTACGGCGTCGGTGACCAGATGAGCCACTACAACGTCAACGGCGGCATCCCCAAGACCTTCATCCAGCACCTGATCCGCTGGGTGATCGGCACCGGGCAGTTCGACGCCGAGGTCGGCGCCACGCTGCAGGCCATCGTGGACACCGAGATCAGCCCCGAGCTCGTGCCGGGGGAGACCGCGCAGTCCACCGAGGCCGCCGTCGGCCCCTACGCGCTGCAGGACTTCACCCTCTTCCACGTGCTGCGCTACGGCTTCCGGCCCTCCAAGATCGCCTTCCTGGCCTGGCACGCCTGGCGGGACGCGAGCACCGGCGACTGGCCGCACGGGTTCCCCGAGGCCAAGCGGGTCGCCTACGACCTGCCCGAGGTCCGCCGCTGGCTCGAGGTGTTCTGCCAGCGGTTCTTCGGCTTCAGCCAGTTCAAGCGCTCGGCGATGCCCAACGGCCCGAAGGTCTCCGCCGGCGGCTCGCTGTCCCCCCGCGGGGACTGGCGGGCGCCCTCGGACGGGTCCGCCGCGCTGTGGTTGGCGGAGCTGCGCGCGAACGTCCCGGGGTGAGCGTCCGGCCGACCGCGGCCGAGCGGGCCGCCGTCCTCCCGGGGGACGACGTCGTCCCGGACGCGACGATCGCGATGGACACCGCCTTCTCGCTGCCGGCACCCCCGGACGCCGTCTGGCCGTGGTTCGTGCAGCTGGGCAAGCGGCGCGGCGGCTACCCCCTGCCGCGGTGGGTCGAGGCGCTCACGCCACCGGACCGGCGCGGGTCGCGGCACCTGGAGCCGACCCTGCAGGGCCTCGCCGTCGGCGACGTGATCCCGGACTGGGGCGGCCGGCACGCCACCTTCACCGTCCACGAGAGGCGACCCCCGCACACGCTGGTGCACCGCTCGACCCGCGACCACGTCCGGCTCAGCTGGGCAGTCGTGCTGGCCCCCGAGGGGGCCGGGACGAGGGTCCAGCTGCGCCTGCGGCTGGCCGGCGTCCGGCACCGGCGGACGGCGGTCGTGCTGGGCGGCGCGGCCGACCGGCTCACCGTCGCCGGCCTCGCCGTCGGACTGCGGGAGAGGCTGTCAGCGCCCGCCAGCGTAAGCGGCGCTGCCGGTGCCGGGGCCGCCCGAGGCCCCCAGGATGGGGGGATGGCCACCGTCGAACGGCACGTCGCCGCCCCGCCCACCGCCGTCTGGGACGTCCTGGCGAACGGCTGGACGTACAGCAACTGGGTGGTCGGCGCCTCCCACATGCGCGCCGTCGAGGAGGCCTGGCCCGCGGCCGGGGCCAAGCTGCACCACAGCCAGGGCACCTGGCCGGTCACCCTGGACGACGAGGCCGTCGTCGAGGTGTCGAAGCCGGCCAGCCGACTCGTGCTGCGCGCCAAGGGCCGCCCGTTCGGCGAGGCCCGGGTGGAGCTGGACCTGCGCGCCGAGGACGGCGGCACCCGCATCACCATGACCGAGGTGCCGATCAGCGGCCCCGGCAGGTGGGTGCACAACCCGGTGTCCGAGGCCCTGCTCAAGCATCGGAACACCGAGGCACTGGAGCGGCTGGCCGCGATGGCCGAGCGCCGCACGACGCCCGGTCACTGAGGGCGCTGCGGCGGCTGCACGGCGGTGCTGTGCCGCACGTGGTTGATCCAGACCGGCTCGGGGTGGGTGTCCTCGCCGGCGGCGACGTCCTCGGCGGTCCGCAGCTCCGCCACCTTGTGCACCAGCACCCCGAAGCCCACCTTGGCCAGCACGTCGGCCGCCGAGTAGGCGACCTGCATGCCGGCGAACCAGGCCGGGGTGACGTCGAGGAACACCGGCCCGCTGTAGACCAGCGGGTACACCCCGAAGCTGCCCAGCAGCACGATCGTCGCGTTGCGCAGGCTGACGGCGGCCTCCCGGCCCATCGTGGGCATCGACGCCCGGACGGCGCCGATCAGCGCGACGTACAGGTAGCCGTAGAAGACCGTGCTGACCAGGCCCCAGGCCACGAGCGCGGTGGTGCTGCGGCCCTGGTCGACGACCTGTGACCCCAGGTGGCCGGTGAGGATCATCAGCGCGGCCGCGGTCATGGTGGTGGCCCGCAGGGTGCGGGCTCGGGCGCCGGCCACCGAGCAGACCGCGAGCAGCTCGACGGTCAGCAGCGGCACCGTGACGGTCCAGTCGACGTAGCGCGTGGCCAGGGTGGACCGGGCCCCCTCCTCCGGCACGTACTGGTCGCCGGACAGGGTGAAACCGGCGTCCCAGTCGCGGAAGAGCAGCAGGTAGGACAGGGCGGCCACCGCACCGATGCAGGTGCCGGCGTGGACGGCCGGGCGGTAGCGGACGCCCACCTCGTCCCGGCTGGTCGCCGACCAGACGGTGTAGGCCAGGAGCGCGAAGCCGGAGCCCAGGATCGCGTAGGTGACCAGGTCGTAGAGGCCCAGCGGCATCGTCTGCAGCTCGGGCGGGCGGGTGTCCACGGTGCTCCCGGCCGGCCCGCCGGTCGCCCCGGCCCCCGGCAGGTCGCCGCGGCCCGGGGACCGCGGGGCGTCTGCGGCCGGGGCTGGGCCGGGGCCCTCCTACCGCGTGGTCGCCGACGACAAACGGGTCAGAGCCCGGCGGCCAGCCGCTGCGGGGCGTGCCGGGTCGGCTCCCGGTAGAGCGGGTAGAGCGCCCCGACGGTGCGCCGGACCTCTGCGGTGTCCAGCCAGGCCGGGCCGCCGACCCGCTCGGTGGCCTCCCGGGTCAACCGCACCGGCAGCCGATCGGCCGTCGTCGGCACCCCGCGTCCGACCAGCGGGCTGTCCCGCTCCAGCAGCCGGCGCAGCACCCGCTCGCCGATCCGGCCGTAGGACAGCGTCTCCACCTCCAGCCCGGGCACCAGGGTCTTGGCCACGTGCACGTCGCCGACCTGTGTGTGCGCCACCAGCAGGTCGAACCCGGTCAGCCGTTGCTGCCACAGCGCCAGGGTCCCGGCCGGCCCGGTCACCTCCGAGGTCGGCAGGTCGGAGTAGGCGACGGTGTCCCGGCGCACCCAGGCCGGGGCCATCAGCTCGGACAGCTCGGCGGTGGACAGCCCGGTCCAGCCGGTCATCGCCTCCAGCGCCCGGGTCTCCTGGGGCGGCAGCGGGTGCTGCAGCTCGGCGGCCAGGTAGGCCGGGTGCAGCGCACCCACCCGGTCCAGGGGGCCGAAGGCGAACGCCCGTCGGGCCCGGGACGACGCCAGCTCCAGCACCGCCTTGCGCACGGCCTCGGCCCGGTCCGGAGCGGCCGCCTCCCCGACGGCGCTGACCACGACCGGCACGTCGGCGGCCGGGTCGGTGGCCACCGCGTGCACGACGACGGCGAACTCGGTGCTGGCCAGCCGCACGCTCACGCTGAGCCCGGCGTCCTCGAGCGCGGCGATCGCGGCGCAGGCGTCCGGGTCGTCGATGCCGGTGACCACGGTGCCGCGCTCCAGCGCGCGGAAGTCCACGGTGTTCCCGTCGCGCTGCAGGAGCTCGCCGATGCCATGGGCGACGGCCCGCTCGGCGGTGTCCCCGGCGCCCATGCCGTTGGTGATCGGGGTGACCAGCCAGCCCCCGGGCGGCGGGTCGCCGGCGATGCCGGTGGCGTGCGGGGCGACCAGCTCGGCGGGCACCAGCACCTCCTCGCCGGTCGCCCAGCGGGTGGTGGGCAACCAGCGCAGCGGCCGGTCCGGGTCGGCCCCGGCGGGCAGCACCAGCGTGCGGGGGTCGGCGACCCGGTCGGCCCCGCGCTCGGCCAGCAGCTCGGGGTACGTGGCCGTGCGGGGGGTCACGCGCAGCAGTGCGTCGTCGAGCAGCACCTGCTCGGCCAGCTCACCCCAGGCGCCGGTGGCGGCCGCGGCCTCGGTGGCGCCGTAGCCGACGCCGTGCCCGGCCCGGTCGCCCGAGCGCCAGACCGTCGCCGTCGTCGGGACGCCGGTGCGGTCGTGTCCGCGCAGGTCCAGCTCGAACAGCTCGCCGGGCGGCAGTGCAGCGCGGTACGCGGCGGCGGGATCGGTGCTCACCGGGCCAGCCTGCCCGGGAACGGGCCCGGCCACCTCCCGGCGGGCTCAGTCCCGGCGCGAGGACCCGCGGCGGGCCCGCTTGACGCGGTACATGTCCTCGTCGGCAGCGGTGAGCACGGTCTCGGGGGTGGTGCCGGGGCTGCTGAGCGCGATGCCCACGCTGACCCCGATGGAGTGCGTGCCGGTGGCGGACACGAACGGCGCGGTCATCGCCGCGACCACCCGGCGGGCGATCGCGTCCGCCGCCCGTGCGCCGTCCACCCCTGCGCAGACGAGCACGAACTCGTCGCCGCCGATCCGCCCCACGGTGTCCCCGGGCCGGACGACGGCGGCCAGTCGTGCGGCGGTCTGGGCCAGCACCGCGTCGCCGGCGGCATGGCCGTGGCCGTCGTTGACGGCCTTGAAGCCGTCCAGGTCGCAGTAGAGGACGGCGACGGTCCCGCTGTCCCAGGCTGCGGTGGCCAGGGCGTGCTCCAGCCGGTCGACCAGCAGACCGCGGTTGGGCAACCCGGTGAGCACGTCGTGCAGGGCCGCGGTGCGTAGCCGTTCCTCCAGGGCCCGCTGGTCGGTGACGTCGGACATCGTCACCACGGCGCCCAGCGGAGCGCCGTCGGGGTCCAGGACCGGGACCCCGGAGCAGGCGATCAGCCGCTCGGGAGCCCGGTGCGGGCGGAGCAGCAGCTCGGCGGAGGCGGGCCGGCCGGTGCTGAGCACCCGGACCAGCGGCAGCTCCTCCACCGGGAAGGTGGACCGGCCGTCGGGGCGCAGCAGCGTGTAGTGCCGGGACAGCTCCTCGGGGGACAGGTCGACCAGCACGTCGCCGCCGTGCCAGCGCCGGCTCTCCCGGTTGAACAGCGTGACGGTGCCCTCGGTGTCGCACGCGGCGATCCCGGCGGGGAGCGCGTCGAGCAGGGTCTGCTCGAACGCCCGGGTGCGGGCGAGCTCCGCCCGGGCCTCCTCGGCCAGTCGGTGGTCCCGGCGCCGTTCGAGCAGGGCGACGACGACGGCGGCGAGGTCCTCCAGCCGGGCCAGCTGCGCGTCCGACAGCTGCCCGGGCCGGTCGTCCAGCACGCACAGGGTGCCGATGGTCGTGCCGTCGACGACGAGGGGGGCGCTGGCGTAGAGCCGGACGGCCTGCCACCGGCCGTCGACCCAGGGGCTGTCGGTGAAGCGCGGGTCGAGGGACAGGTCGGAGGAGGAGAACACGCCGGGCAGCCGGGCGGCGCGGTCGCACAGCGAGTCCGCGCGCGGGGTGTCGGCGCCCACGAAGCCGGAGGTCGAGATCTGGCACTGCCGCTCGGTGTCCAGCAGGTTGACCGTCGCGTACGGGGTGCCGGCGAGGGTGGCTGCGACCCGGGTGAGAGCGTCGAGTTCGCTGCCGCCGGGGACGTCGAGCAGGTCGATCTCCTGCAGCAGCTCGTGCTGGCGCTCGCGCAGCCCCGGGTCGTCGGGCGGCAGGGGCGGGTGCCACGGCTCCTGCGACCTGTCGTGCACCGGCCTGTCGCCCGTCACCGTCACCCGTCCTCACCGTGCCATCGCCTGGAGCCGCGGGGCGCGACACCCCTCACCCCTTCAACGGACGAAGTGGTTCCGCACTTGAGGTGGCCCCGGGGGACGTCCCCCGTGTGGGTGGCGTCAGCCGGCCAGCGTGCGGACCGTCTCCACGACGGCGATGACGGCGAAGACCAGGAACAGGCCGGCGGCGACCCGGCGGATGAGCGCGATCGGCAGCCGGTCGGCCAACTTCTTGCCCAGGAAGACGGCCAGCCCGGAGACCACCAGCAGGGCCGCCCAGGCGCCGACGAAGACCGACAGCGGCTCGTCGTACCGGGCGGCGAGGCCGGCGGTGGCCAGCTGGGAGAGGTCGCCCCACTCGGCGGCGAACAGCACGCCGAAGCTGATCGCGGCGGCGCGCAGGAACGGGGTCTGCTCGCGCCGCTCGGCGGCCTCGCCGCCGTCCTCGGGGCCGCTGCCCGCGCTGCGCCACAACAGCACGGCGCCGACCAGGAACAGCAGCGCCACGACGCCGGTCACCAGCGCCTCGGGCAGCAGGGACAGCAGCGACCCGGCGGTGACGGCGATGGCCACCTGGACGGCGAACGCCGTCCCGACGCCGACGAAGACCGGCAGCGGCGCGAACCGGGTGGCCAGCACCAGGGTGGCGAAGAGCGTCTTGTCCGGCAGCTCGACCGGGAGGATGAGGATGAAGGCGGCGGCGATGACCGACAGGACCAACGGAGGGGCTCTTCTCTGCTCGGCACGACCGGGCAGGGGCACGCAGCCTCCGACCGGCCGCGCCACGGGTGGGTGGACTGCAGCGGTCGAAGGTCTCGCCCATCCGGTTCGCACCGGACCCGCTGACCGGGTGCCCGGGGGCACCAGCATGTCGACCAGCGGACGGGGGGCTACTCCCCTTCTCCGGGCGACACCCTAGCCCAGGCGGCGGCCGTGGCGGCGCGCAGCACCTCCTTGGCCGGCAGGTCGAGTGCCCTGGCCAGCGCGGCGACGTCCTCCCACTCGACGCTGACGTTGACCGGGGTGCCGTCGTCGGTGCGGGCGGTCTTGGTGCCGACCCGCCCGCCGAGGACGGCGACGTCGGACTGCTCGCGGTCCAGGGCGACCTTGCCGACCGGGGTGACCCGCAGCCCGATGGTGGAGGTCTGGGTGAACACCGCCCGCTGGACGGCGGCCGCCGTCTCCGGCCGGGTCAGCACCGACAGGGTGTGCGCCGGGCGGCCCTTCTTCATCACGATCGGGGTCAGCCAGGCGTCCGAGGCGCCGGCGGCGAAGAGCTGCTCGAGGACGGTGGGCCACAACCGCGGGTCCAGGTCGTCGATGTTGGTCTCCAGCAGCAGCGGGGTGCCCGGCTGGGTGCCCGGCTGGGTCACCGGCTCGCCGAGCACCAGCCGGACGGCGTTGGGCAGCTCCCGCGGATCCCGGCCACCGGCGCCCGATCCGGTCCGGTCCGGGCGCATCGCCGGCATCGGGCCCCAGACGTCGACCAGCTCGGCGACCAGCGCGGCCCCCGTCGGCGTGCAGCACTCGTGCGGGACGGGCCCGGCGTGCACCGGCAGGCCCCTGAGCAGCTCCAGGACGGCCGGGCCGGGCACCGGGACCACCCCGTGCTCACCGTGGGCCGTGCCGCTGCCCAGGGCGACGGAGGAGGCGGTGAGGGAGTCCAGGCCCAGCCACCGGAGCCCGGCCACCGTGCCGACGACGTCGGCCAGGGCGTCCAGGGCGCCGACCTCGTGGAAGTGCACCTGCTCGGCCGGCACCCGGTGCACCCGGCCCTCGGCGTGGGCGAGCCGGGCGAAGACCGCCAGTGCCCGGTTCCGCACGGCCTCGTCCAGGGCGGCTGCCCCCAGCAGCGTCCCGACGTCGTCCCAGGTGCGGTGCACCCCGGTCTCCGGTGTGTGCACGTGCACCCGGGTGGCGCCCAGGCCGTGCCGGGTGACCTGCTCGGTGGTCAGCGTGACCGGCTCGACCGGCAGGGCCGCGACCGCGTCCTGCAGGACCGCGAGCGGGACCCCGGCGTCCACGAGGGCGCCGAGCAGCATGTCCCCGCTCGCCCCCGCGGCGAGGTCGAGCCACCCGATCACCGTCTAGTCGAGGTAGTCCCGGAGGGACTGCGAGCGGCTGGGGTGGCGCAGCTTGGACATCGTCTTGGACTCGATCTGACGGATCCGCTCGCGGGTGACCCCGTAGACCTGGCCGATCTCGTCCAGGGTGCGCGGCTGGCCGTCGGTGAGGCCGAAGCGCAGCCGGACGACGCCGGCCTCGCGCTCGCTCAGGGTGGCCAGCACCGAGGTCATCTGGTCCTGCATCAGGCTGAAGCTGACCGCGTCGACGGCCACGACGGCCTCGGAGTCCTCGATGAAGTCACCGAGCTGGCTGTCGCCCTCGTCGCCGATGGTCTGGTCCAGGCTGATGGGCTCCCGGGCGTACTGCTGGATCTCCAGCACCTTCTCCGGGGTCACGTCCATCTCCACCGCGAGCTCCTCGCGGGTGGGCTCGCGGCCCAGCTCCTGGAGCATCTCGCGCTGTATGCGGCCCATCTTGTTGATGACCTCGACCATGTGCACCGGGATGCGGATGGTGCGCGCCTGGTCGGCCATCGCGCGGGTGATGGCCTGGCGGATCCACCACGTCGCGTAGGTCGAGAACTTGAAGCCCTTGGTGTAGTCGAACTTCTCCACCGCGCGGATCAGACCCAGGTTGCCCTCCTGGATCAGGTCCAGGAACGCCATGCCGCGGCCGGTGTAGCGCTTGGCCAGGGACACCACGAGGCGCAGGTTGGCCTCCAGCAGGTGGTCCTTGGCGCGCTGGCCGTCCCGCTCGACCATCGACAGGTCGCGGCGGGTCTGCGTGGGCAGCCGCTCGCCGGCCTCGGTGGCCTCCATCAGCTTGTGGGCGGCGTACAGGCCGGCCTCGATCCGGCGGGCCAGGTGCACCTCCTCCTCGGCGGTGAGCAGCTTCACCCGGCCGATGAGCTTGAGGTAGGCGCGGACCGTGTCGGCCGAGGTGGTGGCCTCGGCGTCCTTGCGGGCCTTGAGCAGCGCCGCGGACTCGGCCTCGTCCTCCCAGTCGGTCTCGGGGGCCTCGGTCGTGCCGGTGGTCGCAGCCTCCGCAGGCGCCTCGTCGTCGGAGTCGTCGTCGGTGGTCGTCGTGTCGAGGGCGTCCTCGCCCTCGACGACGTCGGAGACGGAGATGCCCTTGGCGGTGCCCGGGCCGGTGCTGGGGGCGGCCTTCTTCGCAGCCGGGGTCTTCGGCGCGGCCTTGGGGGCCGCCTTCTTGGCGGCGGCCTTCTTGGCCGGGGCCTTCTTGGCGGGTGCCTTGGCAGCGGAAGCGGTGGGGGCGGCAGTCACGAACGCCTCTCCTGACGTGGTCGTCGGCGTCGCGGGGACGACGGGCGTCCCGGCGGAGAGGCCGGTGGTGGTGCGGCGGCGGCCGCACCGGTCCTGAGGGGGGAGTGCGGTCCGCCAGGGCGGTCAGCCCCACAGAGTAGTCGCCGTCGGGCGCCGGGTGTGCCAGAACCCGTCGCGAGGTCCTCCGGGAGGGGTGCTCTCACGTCAGTCGCAGGCCCAGGGCCAGCGCCATCGGCGCTGCCAGGCTCATCAGGGTGACCTGGTCGACGTGCGCCCCGGACAGGGCGGGGACCCCGTGGGCGCCGTCCAGCTCGCAACGGACGAACTGGGCCCGTTTGACCGTGGTGCCGACGAACCGGGCGGCCGGCAGCCGGCAGTCGGTGAAGACCACGCCGTCCAGGGTCGCCGACGTCAGGTCCACCGAGTCCAGGTCGCAGCCGGTGAAGCGCACCCGGCGCAGGGTGGCGAACCGGAGGTCCAGCCGGGCGGCCCGGACGTCGTCCAGGGTCACGTCCTGCCACATCCCGCCGGCCACCGACGTCCCGGCCAGCCGGGTCTCGGCGACCGCGACCCGGTGCCACCGCCCGTCGGGGACGTCGACGCCGGACAGGTCGGAGCCGGTGACCTCCACGTCGGTGAAGGAGCACCGGGTCAGCCGGCCGCCGATGAGCCGCAGCCCGTCGAGCCGGCAGCCCTCGAGCTCGACGTCGTCGGCGTGCAGGTCCTCGGCGTGCCCGGAGACCGACCGGCCCTCGACGAGGCCGTCGAGGTCCAGGTCCTCCAGCGCGACCGGGACCAGGTCGGGCAGCTCGGGGGCGGCGGTGAGCGGGGTGGCGGCCCGGGCGCGGGGCGGCACGCTCAGCGGGGGAGGGACCGGCGGGCGATGCGGGCGGCGAAGACGCCGGCGGAGTACCCGTTGTCGATGTTGGACACCACGACGCCGGGGGCGGCGGAGTTCAGCATCGTCAGCAGGGCGCCGAACCCGCCGAAGGAGCTCGCCTGGCCCGTCGAGGTGGGCACCGCGACGATCGGCACCTCGGTCATCGAGGACACCACCGTGGCCAGCGCCGCGTCGAGCCCGGCGACGACGACCAGGCAGTCGACGTCGGTGAGCAGGGAGCTGTCGGCCAGCAGCGGGCGCAGCCGGCTGCCCCCGACGTCGTCGACCCGGACGACCTCGGTGCCGGTGACCTTGGCGACGAAGGCGGCCTCGGCGGCCACCGGGGTGTCCCCGGAGCTGGCGCACAGCACGCCGACCCGGCCGCGCGGCTCGGGCAGCGGGCCGACGGCGGCGGCCATCGCGGCGGCGTCCATGGTCGTGTACGCGTCGTGCTCGCTGGCCAGGGCGACCAGGGTGTCCGCCGTCGCACGGACGACGACCGCGGCCCGGTCGGGGTGCTCGCGGCGGGCCTCGCGGACCAGGGCCAGCACCTGCTCGGTGCTGCGGCCGGTGCCCCAGATGACCTCGGGGCCCGGGGTGGAGACGGGCTCCCGGGTGGCCGGGCTGCTGCTCACCGGGCGGGCCGACGGCCCGGGCTCGGCGGGCGGGTCGACGGGGCCGACGGTGCGCCCGCGCTGGGTGCGGGGGCCACCGGCGCCGGGCAGCGGCTCGACGAGCAGCCGGGCGAAGCCGCCGGCGCCGTCATCGGGGTCGCCGGAGCCGGAGCCGGTGGCGGTGTCGCTGTCGCTGTCGGTGTCGGTGTCGGTGTGCTCGTCCTCGACCGGGGCCTCCTGGGGCGCGGGCGCCCCGGGGCCGTCGCCGAAGAGCACGTCGGTCGGGCGGGACCGGCGGGTCCGGCCGGCCTCGGGCTCGTCGTCCTCGGCTCGCTGCGGATGCACGTCAGTGACACTAACCGGCCCGGGCCCCGACCCCGGGTCACTGTCGGGGGCCGTGTCGGCCGGCAGCAGCTCGCCCTCCAGGACGGCGGGGGCGACCGGGTGTGTGGTCGCCGGGTCGCCGGCGGAGCCCTCCGGGGCGCGGGTCTGGGTGACCCCGGACAGCCGCACGACGCGGTCCCGGCCGCTGCGCTTGGCGTCGTAGAGGACGCCGTCCGCGGCGGCGAAGAGGGTGCGCCGGTCGTCGCCACGGGCGGCCGAGGCGATGCCCACGCTGATCGTGACCGGCACGTCGATGCCCAGCGCGGACCAGTCGTTGCCCGAGATGGACAGCCGGATGCGCTCCATGGCGCGCTCGCCCTGCTCGGCGGTGGTGTCGGGCAGCAGGACGACGAACTCGTCCCCGGCCCAGCGGCACACCTCGTCGGTGTCCCGGACGCCGTCCACGAGCAGCTGCGCGACGGCGCGGAGCACCGCGTCTCCACCGGGGTGGCCGGCGGCGTCGTTGATGGACTTGAAGTGGTCGATGTCGACCACGGCCAGCGCGGGGGCGGCCCCGGCGGTCAGCAGCCCGTCGAGGCGGGCCTCGGCGTACCGGCGGTTGGGCAGGTGGGTCAGCGGGTCCTCGTAGGCCTGCCGGCGCAGCTGCCCGGCGGCCCGCTCGGTCTCCAGCAGGCTCTTGCGTCGTCCGAACAGCTCGACCCAGCGGGTCCGGCGCTCGTCGACCCGGTCCAGCTCGTCGGCCAGGTAGGCCTGCAGGTAGGGCAGGGCCCGGACGGCGTCGTCGAGGTCGGCGTGCAGCGTGCACAGCTCGCGCAGCGCGGAGCGGCGCAGCCGGGGCAGCCCGTGCTCGGTGGCCAGCGCCAGCGACTGCGCCAGCGGCTCGTCGGCCTCGGTGCCCAGCCCCTGCCGGCGCAGGGCCCGGCCCAGGGCCAGCAGCGCGGAGGCCAGCAGTCCGCGGTCGCCGTCGGCGGCGGTGACGGCGTGCCGGAGGGCGGGGACCGCGTCGGCGCACTCGCCCAGACCGACCAGCGCCCAGCCGAGCACCACCTCCGCGGCCACCCGGCGCGGGTCCCCGGTGGGCAGCTCGTCCTGGGCCCGCTCGGCCAGCGCCAGGGCCTCGGCGAAGTGCGGCAGGGCGTCCTCGGGGGTGCTGTCGTCGAGCAGGCTCTCGCCGACCTCGGCGCACAACGAGGCCAGCCTGGAGGCGCTGTCCCCGACGAGGGCCGCGGAGCCCGCGCCGGGCACGTCCTCGGCCAGCCGCCGGGCGGTCAGGTGCGCGCGGCGCTGGTAGTCCAGGGCCAGCGGCATGAGCTCCAGGTCGGCCAGCACGGCGGACAGGGCGCCCAGGGTGTGCACGAGCAGCGGGCTGACCGGCAGTGCCGGGTCCAGCAGGCTGGCGGCCTCGACGGCCTCGTCCATGGCGGCGTCGACCCGGCGCGAGAGCAGCTCGATCCGGGCGTGCCGGGTCAGCCCGGCCGCGCGCTGCAGGTCGTCGTCGGAGGCGTCGAAGGCCGCCCGGGCCGACCGGACCAGGGCGATCGCCCGTGCCGCGTGGGCCGCGGACTCCGACCGGGTGCCCAGGACGACACCGGGGTCGACCTCGGCGTCGGGGCCGCCCGCGTCCAGCAGCTCGGCGACGCCGTCGTGCAGGTCGAGGGGCTCCTCGGGGTCCCGGCCGGGCTCGTCGATCGGGTCGCCCAGCAGGGTGAACCCGGCGACCCGCAGCCGGCGGACGAGCAGCTCGGCGCGCAGCGTGTCCGCCCAGGCCCGGGCCAGCGAGGTCAGCGGGGCCGTCGAGGGCGGTCCGGCGGGGGTGGCCGTGGGGTCGCCGGCAGCATCGACGTCGGCGAGCAGCGACTCGGCGAGGTCGAGCTGCCAGTTCGCCAGCGCGGAACTGACCTGCTCGTGCAGGACCCCGGGTGGCACCAGGGCACTGTGCACGCTGGTGGGCCCGCTGTCACGCACCGGGCCGGGGGCACGCCGGGCGTGCCCGTCCCGGCCGGCACCCCAGGCGGGCCGGTCGGCCGGGGTGCGGCGGGGCGGGGCCTGCCCGGCGGAGGTGGCGCGCGGGGTCACCGGCGGCCCGGACGGGGGCGGGCGCCGGTCACGGGGCGCCCTCGTCCTCGACGTCGAAGGCCCAGCCCGACGGGCGCACCACGCGGGCACCGAGGAGGTCGGCGACCAGCTGGTCGACCGAGGCCTGCGGTGCGCGCGGCGTGCCGGCGGCCGAGGACGCGGCGCCGGCCTGCTGGGAGGGCACCCGGGTGGACCCCGGGGAGGCGTCCGCGGGCGTCGGAGCTCCGGTGCGCACCCGGTCACGCCCGGCGCGCTTGGCGGTGAACAGGTGCAGGTCGGCGGAGTCGAACACCTCGCGCCAGGTGCGCGTGCCCGGGGACCCGGCGGTGCCCGGGTGCGAGGTGGCGATGCCGATGCTGACCGTGACCGGGTCGGCGATGCCCAGCTCGGACCAGTCGCAGTGCACGACCGCGTGCCGCAGCCGCTCCATCGCCAGCACGGCCTGGGCCTCGGTGGCGTCGGGCAGCAGCACCAGGAACTCGTCCCCGGCCCAGCGGAAGACCTGGTCCCCGGTGCGGCAGTGCAGCCGGAGCAGCTCCGCCAGCCTGCGCAGCACGGCGTCCCCGTGCAGGTGGGAGTTGTCGTCGTTGACGGTCTTGAACCGGTCGACGTCGACGACGGCCAGCGACAGCGGCCGGGTGGCCAGGTCCAGCTCGCCGAGCCGGCGCTCCGCCGAGCGCCGGTTGCCCAGCCCGGTGAGCGGGTCCTCCAGGGCGTGCCGGCGGGCGACCGCGGCCTGCCGCTCGGCCTCGCGCAGCCGGCTGCGGCGGACGAACATCTCGGCCCACAGCTCGCGTCCGCGCAGGTGCATCCGGCTGGCGTCGGCGCGGTAGGCCTCCAGCCAGTGCAGCGCCTCGGCGGCCCGGCCCAGCTGGGCGGTGGTCTGCCCCAGCTCCAGCAGGCACTGGCGGTGCCGGCGGTGGTCGCCGACGGCCGCGAAGGCGCCGGCCGCGGCGACCAGGAGGTCGGTGGCCTCGTCGGCGGCCGCAGCGGCCGCGGGGTCCGCGGTGACGCCGACCAGTGCGGGGCCGACGGCGTGGGTCGCGGTCCGGGTGAGCAGCCGGGCCAGGGCCAGGTCGGCGTAGCCCAGCAACCACAGCCCGCCGGTGGCCTCCACCCGGCCGCGGACCCGCCGCAGTGCCGGCAGCGTGCCGTCGAGGTCGTCGGCCAGCGTCAGCGCCCAGGCGTGCACGACGGCCAGCAGGTCGGCCTCGGCCTCCGGCGGCTCCCAGTCCAGGTCCGAGGCCGCGAAGGAGCAGCGCAGCGCGATCGCGGCGAGCCGGGCGGCGCGGGCGTCGTCCCCGCGGCGGTGCACGGTCTGGGCCAGCTCGGCGTGCTGCTGGGCGCACAGCCGCAGCAGCCGCCAGCAGTCGGCCGGGTCGGCGAGCGCGGAGGCGACCCGCTGCCCGCGCAGCGCCTGGGCGACGGCGAGCTCCTCGAGGTCCAGCCGGGTCAGGGCCAGGGACAGCCAGTGGTGGGCCTGGTGCAGCTCCCGGCTGGGCTGGTCGGCGGGCACCTGGTCGGTGAGCAGGCTGGCGTCCACGGCCAGGTGGAGGGCGGCGTCGAACCGGTCGCCGCTGACCTCCAGGTGGGCCAGGTAGGCCAGCACCAGGGCGCGCTCGGCGTCGGCCGGGCAGGCCTCGGCGGCGGCTCGCGCGGCGGCCACCTCGTCACCGGCGGCGCGGACCTCGTCGCCGACCAGCAGCCGCCGGGCGGTGAAGGCGTGCGACCACGCGGTCCACCGCGGGGTGCCGGCCTCGGCGAACTCGACCTCGACCTCGGCGAGGGAGTCCACGAAGGCCCGGGCGTCCTCCCGGTCGCTGGCCTCCAGCAGGGCCCACCGGGCCGCGGCGAGAGCCGCGTCGTCCACGAGGGCCGGGGTGCCGGTGGTCACGCGGTCCTCCACTCACCTGTGGGACGCCGGTCCGAGAGGTGTCCCCTCGTCCGTGCGTCCGGCCGGTGGCGAGGCAGCTCCCCCCGGGGCGGGGACTGGACCCGACCCGGCCGCACTACCCTGCTCGGATGCCGTCGAAGCCCCCGACCAGGTTCGCCTATCTCGGGCCCGAGGGTACCTTCACCGAAGCGGCCCTCCGCAGTACCGGTGCCTCCTCCGAGGGGGAGTCGGTGCCCCTGGCCAGCGTGCCCGCGGCGCTGGCGGCACTGCGTTCCGGCGAGGTCGACGCGGCCTTCGTGCCGATGGAGAACTCGGTCGAGGGATCGGTCTCCCCGACGATCGACGGGCTGGCCGCCGGGGACCCCGTGGTGGTCACCCGGGAGGTCTTCCTGGAGGTCGACTTCGTCCTCGGCGTCCGTCCCGGGACCGGCCTGGGGCAGGTCCGCACCGTGGCCAGCCACCCGCACGCGCTGGCCCAGACCCGCGGGTGGGTCGCCGAGCACCTGCCCGGCGCCGCCGTGGTCGCCGCCGCCTCCACGGCCGAGGCGGCCCGGCTGGTCGCCCTCGGCGAGGGGGACGCCGCGGTCTGCCCCGCGCTGGCCGCCGCCCGCTACGGGCTGGAGGTCGCCGCGCAGCGGCTGGCCGACGCGCCCGGCGCCGTCACCCGGTTCGTCCAGGTGGAGCGGCCGGGCCGCCTGCCGGCGCCGACCGGGGCGGACAAGACCACGCTCAACTGCGTCGTCGCCGACCGCACCGGGGCACTGCTGGACCTGCTGTCCGAGCTGGCCTCCCGCGGCATCAGCCTGACCCGGCTGGAGTCCCGTCCGCGCCGGGAGCGGCTGGGCGTCTACTCCTTCTCCCTCGACGTCGAGGGGCACCTGGCCGACCGCCGGGTGGGCGACGCGCTGGTCGCCCTGCACCGGCTCTGCGACGAGGTGCGCTTCCTGGGCTCCTACCCGCGCGCCGACGGTCGGGAGGTCAAGCCGGTGCTGGCCGCCGCCGCGGACGGGTCCTTCGCCGCCGCCGAGCAGTGGCTGGCCGACGTGCGCGCGTCGGCCGGCTGACCCGGTCACCGGGGGCGGCACCGGCGCAGGACGGGCCGCTGGAACGGCACCACCCAGACCGGTCATGGTGACCCAGTGTGCGGCTCCAGGAGCAGGACGCAACCCCCTCGACCGGCCGGCGTCCTCACCCCCAGCCGAGCTCGTGCAGCTTCTCCTCGCCGATGCCGAAGTGGTGCGCGATCTCGTGCACCACGGTGATCGTGACCTCCTCGGCGACCTGCTCCGCGGTCTCGCAGACGTCGCAGATCGCCTCCCGGTAGACCATGATCCGGTCCGGCAGCTGACCGGAGAGGTCCCAGCTGCGCTCGGTCAGCGCGTAGCCCTCGTAGAGGCCCAGCAGGCTGGGCTCGTCGGGGTTGCGGTCCTCGACCAGGACGACGACGTTGTCCACCAGGGCCATCAGCTCGGCCGGGACCTGGTCCAGGGCGTCGGCGACCAGGTCCTCGAACTCCTCGACCGGCAGCGGCCTCACCAGCTGGTGGGCAGCGGGCGGCCCTCCTCGTAGCCGGCCGCGGACTGGACGCCGAGCACCGCGCGCTCGTGCAGCTCGTCGACCGTGCGGGCGCCGGCGTAGGTGCAGGAGGACCGGACGCCGGCGACGATGCCGTCGACGAGGTCCTCGACGCCGGGGCGGGCGGGGTCCAGGTACATCCGGGAGGAGCTGATGCCCTCCTCGAACAGGCCCGCGCGGGCCCGCTCGAAGCCGGACTGGGTGGACGTCCGGGCCTTGACGGCGCGGGCCGAGGCCATCCCGAAGCTCTCCTTGTAGAGCCGCCCGGTGCCGTCCTCGTGCACGTCGCCGGCACTCTCGTAGGTGCCGGCGAACCAGGAGCCGACCATGACGTTGGCCGCGCCCGCGGCCAGTGCCAGCGCGATGTCGCGGGGGTGCCGGACGCCGCCGTCGGCCCAGACGTGCCTGCCGGCCTCGCGCGCGGCGGCCGCGCACTCCTCGACGGCGGAGAACTGCGGGCGGCCGACGCCGGTCATCATCCGGGTGGTGCACATGGCGCCGGGCCCGACGCCGACCTTGACGACGTCGGCGCCGGCCTCGACCAGGTCGCGGGTGCCCTCGGCGGTGACCACGTTGCCGGCCACGACGGGGGTGCTGCCGGCGACGGCGCGCACCGCACGCACCGCCTCGACGGCCTTGGCCTGGTGGCCGTGCGCGGTGTCCACCACGAGGACGTCGACGCCGTGCGCGAGCAGCGCCTCGGCCTTGCCGGCGACGTCGCCGTTGATGCCGACCGCGGCGGAGGTGAGCAGCTGGCCCGCACCGTTGACCGCCGGGGTGTAGAGCGCGCTGCGCAGCGCGCCCTTGCGGGTGATCACGCCGACCAGCTGGTCGCCGTCGACGACGGGGGCGGCGTTGACCCTGGCCTCGGACAGCACGTCGAAGACCTCGGGCAGGTCGGTGCCGACCGGGACGGTGAGCGGGTCCGGCGCCATGACCTGGGACAGCTGGGTGAACCGGTCCACGCCCTGACAGGCGCCGTCGGTGACCACGCCGACCGGCCGGCCGCCCTCGACCACGACGACGACGCCGTGCGCGCGCTTGGTGAGCAGCTGCAGCGCCTCGGCGACGGTGGCGGTGGGCGCCAGCGTGATCGGGGTGTCGTAGACGGTGTGCCTGGCCTTGACCCACTGCACGACCTCGCCGACGACGTCGGTCGGGATGTCCTGCGGCAGGACGGCGAGGCCGCCCCGGCGGGCGATGGTCTCGGCCATCCGGCGGCCGGAGATGGCGGTCATGTTGGCCACCACGACCGGGATGGTGGTGCCCACCCGGTCCGGCGTCGTCAGGTCGACCTCCAGCCGCGACCCGATGGTCGAGGAGCCGGGGACCATGAAGACGTCGGCGTAGGTGAGGTCCGTGGCCGGGCGCTGGTCGTTGAGGAACCGCATGCCCCCATGGTCCCGCACGCCGGGGTCTGGTGTGCCGGGCCGGCAGCCGCTAGGTTTCTTCCATAAGCACTCACTTATGAAGAGGGAGACCGACGTGATCGAGGACCCGGTGGGCGTGGCGGGACTGGTGGCCCGCGAGGTGCGCCGCTCGACCAGGGACGGCGTGCCGACCCGGGTGGCCGTCGCGCGGCGCGCCTACGGCACCGACCGCGGCGACCTGTGGCAGGCACTCACCGACCCCGAGCGGATCCCGCGTTGGTTCCTGCCGGTCACCGGCGACCTGTCGGTGGGCGGGCGGTACCAGACCGAGGGCAACGCCGGCGGCGTCGTCGAGCGGTGCGCGGAGCCCGAGTCCTTCGCCGTCACCTGGGAGTTCGGCGAGATGGTCTCCTGGCTGACCGTCTCGCTGACCCCGGCGGCCGCGGGCACCGTCCTGGAGCTGGTGCACGAGGCCCCGGTCGACCCGGCGATGTGGGAGCAGTTCGGCCCGGGTGCGGTCGGGGTGGGCTGGGACCTGGCGTTGATGGCCCTGGGCCTGCACCTGGCCGCGGACGGCGCCCCGGTCGACCCGGCTGCGGGCCTGGCCTTCCCGACCACCCCGCCGGGCCGGGCCTTCGTCGAGGCCGCCGCCACCGGCTGGGCCGAGGCCGCGGTCGCCGACGGGGACCCCGCGGAGACCGCGCGCGCCGCCGGCCGGGCGACGACGGCGTTCTACACCGGCGACCCGCACGAGGCGTGACGGCGGCCGCGGCGGCCCTGGACGCACTGGGCGACCCCACCCGGCGGCGGGTGCTGGAGGTGCTGTCCGGCGGGGAGCGACCGGCCGGAGCGGTCGTCGACGCCCTCCGCGAGCACGGGCCGATCTCCCAGCCGGCGGTCTCCCAGCACCTGCGGGTGCTCCTCGACGCGGGCCTGGTGACGGTCCGTGCCGAGGGCACCCGCCGGGTCTACGCGCTGGGCGCCGAGGGGCTGGTCGCCGTCCGGGAGTGGCTGGTGCGGTTGACCGACCCACTGGCGCCCTTCGCCCAGCCGCTGGACGCACTGGCCACCGAGGTGGCGCGCGGTCGCCGGGCCCGGCGGCCGGAAGGGCCCGGGGGGCAGGCGCGGCGGGCCTGAGCGCCGGGGGCGGGGAGCGTCCGTGTCGAGATCGGGCCGGCGGTTCCGTCCCCGGGGTGGAGGCGGCCACGATGGGCCGCACCGGACCGAGGAGACCCGATGCCGAAGTACCTGTTGCTCAAGCACTACCGCGGCGCACCCGCCCCGACCAACGACGCCCCGATGTCGGAGTGGACGCCGGAGGAGGTCACCGCGCACATCCGCTACATGGAGGAGTTCGCCGACCGGCTCCGCGCGAACGGGGAGTTCGTCGACGCCCAGGCGCTGTCCCAGGAGGGCACCTGGGTCCGCTCGGACGGCCCCGGCCGCCCGCCCGTCACCGACGGGCCCTTCGCCGAGACCAAGGACCTCGTCGCCGGCTGGATGGCGATCGACGTCGACGACCACGAGCGGGCGCTGGAGCTGGCTGCCGAGCTGTCGGCCGCACCCGGCGCCGGGGGCGAGCCGATCCACGAGTGGCTGGAGCTGCGGCCCTTCCTGCAGGCCCCGCCCACGGTCCGGGAGTGACCCCGGTGGACGAGGGCCTGCTGCGCGAGCTGACCCCGGTCGTGCTGACCGCCCTCGTCCGCCGCGGGGCGGACTTCGCCGCCGCCGAGGACGCCGTCCAGGAGGCGCTGCTGGAGGCCTGGCGGGTGTGGCCCGCCGACCCGCCGCGGGACCCGCGCGCCTGGCTGGTCACCGTGGCCTGGCGCCGGTTCCTGGACGCCACCCGCTCGGACGCCGCCCGCCGGCGCCGGGAGGACGGGGTCGGGGAGGAGCCGGCGCCGGGCCCGGTGTCCGGGGTCGACGACACGCTGCGGCTGTACGCGCTGTGCGCGCACCCGTCGCTGTCGCCGTCCTCGGCGGTGGCGTTGACGCTGCGCGCCGTCGGCGGGCTGACCACCCGGCAGATCGCGGCCGCGTACCTGGTGCCCGAGGCGACGGTGGCGCAGCGGATCAGCCGGGCCAAGCGGAGCCTCGCCAGGGTCCGGTTCGACCACCCCGGCGACCTGGGCACCGTGCTCCGGGTGCTGTACCTCGTCTTCAACGAGGGCCACTCCGGGGACGTCGACCTGGTCGTGGAGGCGCTGCGGCTGACCCGCCAGCTCGCGGCAGCGGTCGACGACCCGGAGGTGCACGGGCTGCTGGCCCTGGTGCTCCTGCACTCGGCCCGCCGGGACGCCCGCACCGACGCCGACGGCGCCCTGGTGCCGCTGGCCCGGCAGGACCGCAGCCGGTGGGACACCGCGGCCGTCGCCGAGGGGGTCGCGGTGCTGCAGGCGGCGCTGGCCCGGGACCGGCTGGGGGAGTACCAGGCGCAGGCCGCGATCGCCGCGCTGCACGCCGACGCCCGCAGTGTCGAGGAGACCGACTGGGTGCAGGTCGTCGAGTGGTACGACGAGCTGGTCCGGCTGACCGGCTCCCCGGTCGCACGGCTCAACCGGGCGGTCGCGGTGGGGGAGGCCGACGGGCCGCAGGCAGGACTGGCCGCCCTCGCCGAGCTCGACGAGGCGCTGCCGCGGTACACGGCGGTGGCCGCCTACCTGCACGAACGCGCCGGTGACCCGGTCCTGGCGCAGCAGCTGTACGGGCGCGCCGCGGCCCTGGCCACCGACGCCGCGGAACGGCACCACCTGACCCGGCAGGCCGCCCGGCTGCACGGTGACCGCACCGTCCAGTGACGCGGTGGCGGGCCGGGTGCGGCGGCCCGAGGTGCGCCGCCGGCCCGGCCGTGGTCGGCTGCGCGCGCAGGCGGTGAGGGGACGGTCGTCCCGCCGCCCGGTGTCTGCGGCGAGAATTGCGGACACAGCCAGCGTAAACGTCGTTGGGCGTGGGTAGGGTCGCGGTCGCCGTGCCGGGCACCAGCCCGGCAGACGCCCCTCACGACGGAGTCGCCCGTGTCTGCCCTGCTCTTCGGTTCCATCAGCACCCTCGCCGACACCTCCGAGCTGCAGCGGGAGTCGTTCAACGAGGCGTTCGCCGCCCACGACCTCGACTGGCGCTGGGACCAGGACGACTACCGCGAGATGCTGCGCGGCAACGGGGGCGCCGACCGGATCGCCGGGTACGCCGCCGAGCGCGGTCAGGACGTCGACGCCGCCGCCGTGCACGCCACCAAGTCCGAGCTCTTCCAGCAGAAGCTGGGCCGCGGCGGGCTGACCGCCCGCCCGGGCGTGGTGGAGTCCCTGCGCAGCGCGAAGACCGCCGGCGCCAAGGTCGCGCTGGTCACCACCACCTCGCCGGAGAACGTCGTCGCGCTGGTGCAGGGCGTCGACGAGCTGTCCCTGGAGGACTTCGACCTCGTCGTCGACAACTCCGTCGTCACCGAGTCCAAGCCCGACCCGGCCGCCTACGCCTACGCGCTGCGCACCCTGGGCGAGGACGCGGCCGACGCCGTGGCCGTCGAGGACAACGTGGGCGGCGTCGAGTCCGCCAACGCCGCCGGCGTCACCGTGCTCGCCTTCCCGAACACCAACACCGCCTCGCACGACTTCAGCGCCGCCTCCCGGGTCGTCGACCGGCTGGACCCCGCGCAGCTGCCCGCCGGCCTGCAGGCCTGACGGACACCCCGACCGCGATCCCCGAGACCAGGAGAACCGCATGAGCACCGTCAGCTCCACCGTCACCCGCACCGCCGGCGGATTCCACGTCGAGGCCGTGCAGAAGACCGAGTACAGCCTCGTCCCCGTGGACGGCGTCTTCGCCCCGCACAACCCGCAGCTGGCCGACTGCTACCGCGCCGCCGGTCGCTGCCTGGCCGTCGTCGACGAGAACGTGCTGGCCCTGCACCGAGAGGCGATGCAGGCCTACTTCGACCACCACGGCATCGCCCTCACGGTGATCCCGGTGGCCATCGCCGAGACCGACAAGACGCTGGGCACCCTCGAGCGCCTGGTCGACGCGTTCTCCGCCTGGGGCCTGCTGCGCACCGAGGCCCCGCTGGTGGTGGGCGGTGGCCTGGTCACCGACGTCGCCGGGTTCGCGTGTGCCTCCTACAAGCGGTCCACGCCCTACATCCGGATCCCCACCACCCTCATCGGGCTGATCGACGCCAGCGTGTCGATCAAGGTCGCGGTCAACCACGGCAAGGCCAAGAACCGGCTCGGGGCCTACCACGCCTCCTCCACGGTCTTCCTGGACTTCTCCTTCCTGGCCAGCCTCGCCGAGGACCAGGTCCGCAACGGCATGGCCGAGCTGATCAAGATCGCCGTGGTGGCCAACCGGACGGTGTTCGACCTGCTCGACGAGCACGGCGAGGACCTGCTGCGCACCCGCTTCGGCCACCTCGACGGCACCCCGGAGATCCGCAAGGTCGCCGACCAGGTCACCGACGAGGCGATCGACACGATGCTCCAGCTCGAGGTGCCCAACCTCGCCGAGCTGGACCTGGACCGGGTCATCGCCTACGGCCACACCTGGAGCCCCACCCTGGAGCTCACCCCCGAGGTGCCCTACTTCCACGGGCACGCCATCTCGGTGGACATGGCCTACTCGGCGACCCTGGCCGCGGCCCGCGGCTACATCTCCGTCGCCGACCGGGACCGGGTGCTGGCCCTCTTCAGCCGGCTGGGTCTCACCGTCGACAGCCCGTACCTCACCGACGACCTGCTCCGGGACTCGACCAGGTCGATCCTGCAGACCCGTGACGGACTGCTCCGCGCCGCGGCGCCGAAGCCGATCGGGGAGTGCACGTTCATGAACGACGTCGACGACGACGAGCTCGTCGCCACCCTCGCCCTGCACCGCGAGGTCGCCTCCGCGCTGCCCCGCGGCGGTGCCGGGATCGACGCGTTCATGGTCCCGCGCACCAGCCCCGTCGTCTCCGCCTGACGTGGCACCGGTGAGCAGGCTCCGACCGGTCACCCCGCTGGGCATCCTGGCCCAGCGGCTCGACGACGTCGCCGACCGGCTGGACGGCGTCGACGCGGGTCTCGCGGCCGAGCTGCAGGCCCTGCGGGACCTCGCGGTCGGCTTCGAGCCCTACCTGGAGGAGCACACCTCGCCGGAGTCCCCGGCGCTGGCCAGGCTGGCCGAGCGGACCCGCTCGGCCGCCTGGACCGGCTCGCTGGAGGCCGAGATGCTCTCCGGGCACGTCGAGGGCCGGTTCCTGTCCTTCCTGCTCGGGATGACCCGGGCCCGGCGGGTGCTGGAGATCGGCATGTTCACCGGCTACTCGGCGCTGGCCATGGCCGAGGCGCTGCCCGCCGACGGCGAGGTGGTGGCCTGCGAGCTGGACGCCGACGTCGCCGCCTTCGCCCAGGAGTGCTTCGCGGAGTCCTCGGCCGGGGCCCGCATCGACGTCCGGGTCGGCCCGGCGGGGGAGACCCTGACCGCGCTGGCGGCCGAGGGGCAGGTCTTCGACGTGGTCTTCATCGACGCCGACAAGGCCGGCTACGGCGACTACCTGGCCACGCTGCTGGACGGGCACCTGCTCGCCCCCGGCGGCCTGGTCGCCGTGGACAACACCCTGATGCAGGGCCAGCCCTGGACCGGGGCGGCCACCCCCAACGGCGAGGCCGTGGCGGCGTTCAACGCCGCCGTCACCGCCGACCCCCGGGTCGAGCAGGTGCTCGTCCCGCTGCGCGACGGGATCACCCTGATCCGCCGCACCGACACCTGAGGAGCTGCTGTGCAGACCACCACCTGGGAACCCCTGGGTGCCGAGGTCACCGACCTCGACATCGCCGCGGCCACCGACACCGACGTCGCCGAGCTGCGGGCACTGCTGGCCGAGCGGGGCGTCGTCGTGCTCCGCGACCAGCACGTGGACGACGAGGTCTTCCTCGCCTTCCTGCAGTCCTTCGGGCCGCTGGCCTTCACCGCCGGGGAGACCCCGGTCGAGGGGTTCCCCGACCTCAACGTGATCAGCAACGTGGGCCGGGCGGAGCCGCCGCGCAGCACCTTCCACGTGGACAGCTCCTACCTGTCCACCCCGCCGGCCTACACGGCGCTGCGCGCGGTGCAGATCCCCTCGCAGGGCGGGGAGACGGTCTTCACCAACCAGTACCGCGCCGCCAGGACGCTGCCCGCCGAGCTCCGCGAGCGGGTCGAGGGCCGCAGCATCCGGCACGTCGTCACCGGCATCGACCCGGCGCTGCTGACCGCCGAGGACGAGACCGAGGCCGAGCACCCGGTGCTGCGGCCGCACCCGCTGTCGGGCCGGACGGCGCTGTACCTGTCCACGCCCAAGCGCTGTGCCGCGGTCAGCGGCCTGGACGACGTCGAGGCAGCCGACCTGGTCGCGCAGCTGTACGCGCACTCGACCAGCGAGGACAACAGCCTGGCGCACGCCTGGGCGCCCGGCGACGTCGTCATGTGGGACAACGGCTGCGTGCTGCACCGCGGTGACCACTCCGTCGTCGTCGGCGACCGGGTGATGCACCGCGGCATGGTCGCCGACTACGGCCCCGCCGCCGCCGCCGCCGCCGCCGACGACGGGTCGGGCCGCTGACCGCCGTCGCCACCCCGGCCGCCCGGCCGCGGCCGACGCCCTGGCGCTCGCTGGGTGCGCTGGCCGCGCTGACGCTCACCCTGCCGGTCGACCTGGCGGTGACGGCGGCCGCGCTGGTCACCACCCGGCCGCGCCGTCCGGTGCCGGCGGCCGAGCCGAGGACCGTGCTGATCAGCGGCGGCAAGATGACCAAGGCCCTGCAGCTGGCCCGGTCCTTCGCCGCTGCCGGGCACCGCGTGGTGCTGGTGGAGAAGGCCACCTACCGGTTCACCGGGCACCGGTTCTCCCGCGCGGTGTCCGCGTTCCACGTCGTCCCCGACCCACGGGACCCCGGCTACGCGCAGGCGCTGCTCGACGTCGTCCGGGCGGAGGGGGTGGACCTGTACGTGCCGGTCTGCTCGCCGGTGGCCTCGGAGTTCGACGCCGCCTCGGCCGAGCTGCTGGCCGGGGAGTGCGAGGTGCTGAGCCTGGACGCCGAGCAGGTGCGCACGCTGGACGACAAGCACCGGTTCACCACGCTGGCCGCCTCGCTGGGCCTCAGCGTCCCGGACACGCACCTGGTGACCTCGCCCGAGCAGGTCCTCGACCACGACTTCACCGGTGCGACCAGGCCCTACGTGCTGAAGTCCATCGCCTACGACCCGGTGCACCGGCTGGACCTGACCCCACTGCCACTGCCCACCCGCGCGGCGACGGAGGCGTTCCTGGCCGGCAAGCCGATCACCCCGGACAACCCCTGGATCCTGCAGGAGTTCGTCACCGGCGACGAGGTCTGCACGCACTCCACCGCCCGGGACGGCGAGATCACCGTGTGGTGCTGCTGCCCGTCCTCGGCGTTCCAGGTGAACTACGCCCAGGTCGACCTGCCCCGGGTGCGGGAGTGGGTGTCCACGTTCGTCCGGGAGCTGGGCCTGAGCGGCCAGGTGTCCTTCGACTTCCTGGTGGCCGAGGACGGCACGCCCTACGCGATCGAGTGCAACCCGCGGACGCACTCGGCGATCACGGTGTTCCACGACCACCCGGCCCACCCCGGGCTGGCCGACGCCTACCTGCACGCCCGCGACACCCCGCTCGAGCCGCTGCCCACCAGCCGTCCCACCTACTGGCTCTACCACGAGCTGTGGCGCGCGATCAGCGCCCCGCGGACCGCGCGGGAGCGCTGGCGGGTGGTCCGGGAGGGCAAGGAGGCCGTGTTCGACCGGGCCGACCCGCTGCCCCACCTCGTGCTGCACCACGTGCAGGTGCCGGTGCTGCTGGTGCGGAGCCTGCTGGCCCGCGGGGCGTGGATGCGGATCGACTTCAACATCGGCAAGCTCGTCCAGCCGGCGGGGGACTGATGACACTGCGCGTGCTGCACCTGGTCGGGTCGCCGACCAGCGCCTTCTTCGACGACCTGTCCCGGCTGTACGCCGCGGACTGCCTGGCCTCGGTCGCCGACCCGGCCCGGTACGAGATGGTCCTGGCGCACGTCTCGCCGGACGGGTCGTGGCGGTTCCCGACCTCGCTGGACGCCCTCCCCGACGCCGAGCCGCTGCCCATCGGGGCGGCCGTCGCCCGGCTGGTCGACCTCGACGTCGACGTCGCCCTGCCGCAGATGTTCTGCATCCCCGGCATGACGCACGTCCGGGCGCTGCTGGACACCCTGGGCATCACCTACGTGGGCAACCCGCCGGACCTGATGGCACTGGGCGCGCACAAGGGACGGGCCCGCGCGGTCGTGGCCGCCGCCGGGGTCGCGGTGCCGGCCGGGGAGGTGCTGTCGCCGGGGGAGGCGCCCACGCTGGCGCCGCCCGTCGTCGTCAAGCCGGTGGACGGCGACAACTCCGTCGGCGTCACGCTGGTGCGTTCGGCCGGCGAGTACGGGGCCGCGCTGGCCGCCGCCTGGGCGGAGTCGGGTCAGGCGCTGGTCGAGGACTTCGTGCCGCTGGGCCGGGAGGTGCGCTGCGGCATCGTCGTCCGGGACGGCGAGCTGGTGGCCCTGCCGCTGGAGGAGTACGGCTTCGCAGCCGGGCACGAGGTGCGCAGCGCCGAGGACAAGATCCGCCGTTCCGACGACGGGCAGCTGGGCCTGATGGCCAAGGACACCCCGACGGTCTGGATTGTGGACCCGGCCGACCCGGTGACCACCGCCGTCCACCAGGCCGCCCGGGCCGCGCACGTCGCGCTGGGCTGCCGGGACTACTCGCTGTTCGACTTCCGGGTCGACCCCGACGGCGTCCCCTGGTTCCTGGAGGCCGGGCTGTACAACTCCTTCGCCCGGCAGAGCGTCATCCCCACCATGGCCCGCGCCGCCGGCATCGAGCTGCCCGAGCTCTTCGCCGCAGCCGTGGCCGCGGCGCTCTCCCGCTGATCCCCGTCGAGTGCGCAGCCGTGCCGGTCACCGGGACGTGACGACCGGCATGGCTGCGCACTCGGTGCCGCCGGGACGCCGCCTCCTACGATCGACCCTGTGATCGACCTGCGCCTCGTCCGCGAGAACCCCGACCTCGTCCGCGCCAGCCAGCGTGCCCGGGGGGACGACGAGTCCCGGGTCGACGCCCTGCTCGCGGCCGACACCGACCGTCGGGCCGCCGTGCACCGCGCCGACGACCTGCGCGCCGAGCAGAAGGCCGCCTCCCAGGCGGTCAAGAAGGCCACCGCGGAGGAGCGTCCCGCCGTCCTGGAGCGGGCCAAGGCGTTGGCCGCCGAGGTCAAGGCCGCCGAGGAGGCCACCCGCACCGCCGACGAGGCGCTGCGCACCGCGCACCTGGCGATCGCCAACGTCGTGGCCCCCGAGGTCCCGCCCGGCGGTGAGGACGACGCGGTCACCCTGCGCACCGTGGGCGAGGTGCCGACCTACGACTTCGAGGTCCGCGACCACCTGGACATCGGCACCGCGCTGGGCGCCATCGACATGGAGCGCGGCGCCAAGGTGTCGGGCTCCCGGTTCTACTTCCTCACCGGCCCGGGCGCGCTGCTGGAGTTCGCGCTGGCCCAGCTGGCCATCACCCGCGCCGTCGCGGCCGGCTTCACCCCGGTCGTGGCCCCGGCCCTGGTCGGGCCCAAGGCGATGGAGGGCACCGGCTTCCTCGGCGAGCACGACGAGGAGGTCTACCGCATCGAGCGCGACGACCTGTACCTCGTGGGGACGTCGGAGGTCGCGCTGGCCGGCATGCACGCCGACGAGGTCCTCGACCTGTCGGCCGGGCCCAAGCGGTACGCCGGCTGGAGCTCCTGCTTCCGGCGCGAGGCCGGGTCCTACGGCAAGGACACCAAGGGCATCATCCGGGTGCACTGGTTCGACAAGGTCGAGATGTTCAGCTTCTGCGCCCCCGAGGACGCCGAGGCCGAGCACCTGCGCCTGCTGCAGTGGGAGGAGGAGTTCCTCCAGGCCCTCGAGCTGCCCTACCGGGTCGTCGACATCGCCGCCGGGGACCTCGGCACCAGTGCCGCCCGCAAGTTCGACATCGAGGCCTGGTTCCCCACCCAGGGCACCTACCGCGAGCTGACGTCGACCTCGGACTGCACCACGTTCCAGGCCCGCCGCCTCTCGATCCGCTCCCGCGACGCCGACGGCAAGCCGCAGACCGTCGCCACCCTCAACGGCACGCTGTGCGCGATCGCCCGCACCATCGCCTGCCTGCTCGAGGTGCACCAGCGCGCCGACGGCTCGGTGCACGTGCCGGCCGCCCTGCGCCCCTGGCTGGGCGGGCACGCCGTCCTCACGCCGGGCATGTCGCTGGTGCCCACCGCAGCACCGACCGCGTGACCGCACACATCCCGGCCCGCGCCGCCAACACCCTCCCGAAGCACAGCGGCGGCGAGGGCAGCGACCTCGTCGTCGACCTCGGCGACGTGGGGCCGTGGCGGCCCAGGCTGGTCGCCACCGACCTCGACGGCACCCTGCTGACCAGCGAAGGGGTCGTCAGCGACCGCACCCGGGCCGCCATCGACGCCAGCTGGGCCGCGGGTGTGCCCGTCGTCGGCGTCACCGGCCGTGGGCCCCGGCTGCTGGACAGCGTGCGGACCGCACTCGGCGGGCGCGGCATCGGCGTCCTGGCCCAGGGCGGGTTCGTCGTCGCGTTCGGCGACACCCCCGCCGACGACGAGGTGCTCCGCACCGTCGGGCTGCCCCGGGACGAGGCGCACGCCGCCATCGCCGCCATCGAGGCGGTCACCGGCGAGCTCGTCGTCGCCGTCGAGGACGCCGCCACCCAGAGCGGTGCGCTGTCCCCGCTGCGGGTGCAGCACGGCTTCGACTGGCCCTACCCGGAGCCCGCCGACCTGCTGCCGCGGGACCAGGTGCTGCCCGACGGACCGGTGCTCAAGGTCTTCCTGCGCTCGCTGACGCTGGGACAGGACGAGCTGCTGTCGCTGGCCCGCTCGGTCACCGACCCGTCGTCCGCCGAGGTCACCCACGCCGGGCTGGGCTTCATCGAGGTGCTGCCGCCGGGGATCACCAAGGCCAGCGGCCTGGCGATCGCCCTGGAGCGCTTCGGCGTCGCGATGTCCGACGTGGTCGTGTTCGGCGACATGCCCAACGACCTGCCGATGATCACCGCGGTGAACGAGGCCGGGGGCCGGTCGGTCGCCGTCGCCAACGCGCACCCCGCCGTCGCGGCCGTCGCCACCGCGCGGACCAGCGGCCACGACGTCGACGGCGTGGCCCGCTACCTCGAGGCGCTGGCGCTGTGAGTGACTGGAAGCCCGGGCTGATCGCCAGCGACATGGACGGCACGCTGCTGCGCAGCGACGAGACCGTGGCACCGGCCACGCTGGCCGAGATCGCCCGCTGGGGTGAGGCCGGGGTGCCGTTCGTGCTGGCCACCGGCCGCCCGCCGCGCTGGATGGTGGCCATCCGCGAGGTGGTCCCCACCGGGACGGCGGTGTGCTGCAACGGGGCGGTGATGCTGGACCTGGGGGCCTTCGAGGTCACCCACGAGCGCACCGTGTCCGTCGAGGTGCTGCAGCGGGTGACCGCGGGCCTGCGCGCGGCCCAGCCGGGCACCTGGTTCGCCGTCGAGTACGGCCTGGAGTTCCGGCACGAGCCGGTGTACCAGCCGCGCTGGGACGTCAACGCCGCCGGCGTCGCCGAGGCGACCCTGGAGGAGATGGTCGCCGAGCCGGTCGCCAAGCTGCTGGCCCGGCACGAGCAGCTCTCCCGCGAGGAGTTCATCGCGCTGGTGGACGACGTCGTCGGTGACCTGGCGACGGTCACCAACTCCTCCTCCGACGCGCTGGTGGAGATCTCCGCGAAGGGCGTCACCAAGGCCACCGGCCTGGCCGACGTCTGCGCCCAGCGGGGGCTCACCGCCGCCGACGTCGTCTTCTTCGGGGACATGCCCAACGACGTCGCCGCCTTCGAGTGGGTCCGCGACGGCGGCGGTCGCGCCGTCGCCATGGGCAACGCGCACCCCGACGTGCTCGCCGCCGCCACCGACGTCACCGACACCAACGACGAGGACGGTGTGGCCAGGTTCCTGGCCTCCCTGCACTGACCCTCGACCGAGTTCCCGATGCTCGACCTGCGCCTGTTCGCCTCGGGACCTGCGCGAGGCGCGGCCATCACCCAGATGGCCGCGGCCATCACCATGGCCAGCGTCCTGTTCGGGCTGATCCGGCACTTCCAGTACGCCTACGGCTGGAGCCCGGTGCGAGCCGGCCTGGCCGACCTGCCGCTGATCATCACCATGCTCGCCGCCACCCCGCTCTCGGAGTGGCTGGCCGCACGCTCCGGGCACCGCACCGCACCGCCTGCCTGACCGGCGCCGTGCTGCTCGCGGTGTCCCTGCTGGGCATGGCCTGGGCCGTCGAGCACGGCTACCCCGCGATCGCCGTCGCCATGGTCGTGCTGACCACGGGCCTGCGCATCATCATGACGATCTGCGCCGTCGCCCTGGTCGAGGCGATGCCGGCGAACCGCACCTCCATCGGCGCCGCGCTCAACGACACCGCCCAGGAGGTCGGCTCGAGCCTGGGGACGGCGATCGTCGGCACCATGATCGCCGCGCTGGTCACCTCGACGCTGCCCGCCGGCGTCTGGACCTCCGAGCTCGTGCACTCCTCCTCCAGTGGGGAGCGGACCACCTACCTGGTCCTGGTCGGCGTCGTCGGTGTCCTCGCCACGTACGGCGCGCTCTCCCTCACCGACTCCCGCGCCACCGACGACCCCTGACCCGGTGCGTGGTCCTGGTGGGCCACCGGGGTGGCACCCGGGAGGTGCTGCGTCCGCGACAGTCGTCCGGTCGGCCACCCCGCGGTCCGGCTCGCCCCTGGGGTGGCCGACCCGGACACCCCCCGTCACGCGGCTCGTCCCTTTGGGAACGGCCGTTCGATGTGAACATCAGCTCACATCGATCGGGACGGTGTGACAGGCGAACGTAGGCTCGCCCGGTGTCCGACCCGAGCGCTCCCCTCGTTCCGCCCGCCGTCCAGGCGCGGAGTCGCGAGACCGTCGACAAGATCGTCGCTGCCGGGCTGCGCCTCCTCCAGGAGGGCGGTGCTGGCGCCCTGACGATCGCCGCCGTAGCCCAGGCGGCCGGCGTCGCGGTGGGCAGCGTGTACCGCCGCTTCGGTGACAAGGAGCGGCTGTTCGCCGTGCTGCAGGCCCACTTCACCGCTGCGTTCCGCGCCGAGTACGCCCAGCGGGTCGCCGACACCGGCCTGGACGCGACCACCACTGCGCGGGAGGTGATCGACACGGCGGTCTCCGGCGTGGCCTGGACCTTCGAGGCCCACGCCCCCCTGCTGCGGGTGTTCATGCTCCTGGGGACCCAGGACGAGGCGGTGTTCGCGACCGGCTCCCAGGCCAGCGTCGCCGGCGGCCGGGTCTTCCGGGACACCGTCATGCTGGCTGCGCCCGCCCTGCGCCACCACGGCGACGTCGAGGCGGCCATCGACTTCGCCCACCGCCTGACGTACGCCACGTGCGCCCACCGTGTGGTGCAGGGGGAGTTCCTGGAGTCGGCGCGGCCGCTGCCCTATGACGCGCTCGTCCGCGAGCTGCAGGCCGCCGTGGCCGGCTACCTGCTGGGGCCACCACCCTCCTGACCCGGGGCGGCGGGGGAGCTCTTGACTCTCCGTCGCTGTTCTGTGAACCTCTCCTCACATTTGCTGTGGTGCACGCCACGGCAGCGCCGCCAACGGAGGCGGTACTCGAGGAGTGGAGGCTGGCGTGGACGACGTCTACGACGTGGCGGTCATCGGATACGGGCCCACCGGGATGGCGGCCGCGTCGCTGCTCGGCCGGCTCGGACACCGGGTGCTGGTGTGCGAGCGGTGGCCCTCGCTGTACGGGTTGCCCCGGTTCACCCACATCGACGACGAGACGGCGCGCGCGGTACAGGCCTGTGGTGACGTGGCGGCAGCGCTGGCCGACTCCACCCCCGTCGAGTACCGCTGGGTGAACGGGGCCGACGAGGAGCTGCTGCACCTGCCGGCGACCGTGGGCACGATGGGCTACCCCACCCACATCTCGATGTACCAGCCCGACGTCGAGGACGCCGTCGACGCCCGCGTCCGGTCCCTCCCCGCCGTCGACGTCCGGCAGGGGTGGTCGGTGACCGCGCTGACCCAGACCGCCGAGCACGTCGAGCTGGACCTCGAGCGCTGGAAGGCGGCCGGCCCCGGCTCGCAGCAGTCCGTCCGGGCCCGGTACGTGATCGCCTCCGACGGCAGCAAGAGCGCCGTCCGCGAGCTGCTGGGCATCGGGCGGGAGGACCACGGCTTCAACGAGCGCTGGCTCAACTTCGACACCGAGTGGCTGACCGCCCCGCCGGCCGAGTACGGCGTCAGCAAGCAGTACTGCGACCCCGCCCGCGGGCACATGTACATGGGCATCGGGCGGAGCCGGCAGCGCTTCGAGTTCGCGCTGCTCCCCGGCGAGGCCACCAGCGACTTCGAGCACCCGGACAAGGTCTGGGAACTGCTGCGCGACGCCCACGGCCTGGGGCCCGACGACGTCCGGGTCATCCGGCAGATCGTCTACACCTTCGAGTCCCGGGTCGCCCAGCAGTGGCGGGACCGCCGGGTCCTGCTCGCCGGCGACGCCGCGCACACCATGCCCCCCTACCTCGGCCAGGGGGCGTGCTCGGGCATCCGCGACGCCACGAACCTGGCCTGGAAGCTCGACCTCGTCCTGCGCGGCGAGGCGCCCGACGACCTGCTGGACACCTACGAGCAGGAGCGCCGTCCGCACGCCACCGCCCTGGTGCACATGTCCGTGGGCCTGGGCGGGGTGGCGAACACGCACGACCCCGCTGCCGCCGCGCACCGCGACGAGGCGTTCCGGACCGGTTCGGCGCCCCCGCCCCCGGCGATGCCACCGCTCCTGAGCGGGGTCCTCCGGCCCGGGCAGGGGCCGGAGCAGGGCGTCGGCGGACTCGTGCCGCAGGGCAGGGTCTCCACGGGTGCGGCCACGGGCCTGCTCGACGACGTCGTCGGGCCCGGCTTCGTCCTGGTCACCACCGCCGATCCCGCGGTGGTGCTGGGGGAGGAGGCCGCCGCGGTGCTGCGGCGACTGGGCTGCCGGGTGGTGCACCTGGGGGCCGACGTCGTGGACCTGGACGGCGTGCACACCCGCTACCTCGACGAGCTGGGGGCGTGCGCCTACCTGGCCCGGCCGGACTTCGTGCTGTTCGGCACCGCGTCGTCCCCGGCGGACGTCGAGGCGCTGGTGCTGGACCTGCGGGCCGCGGTGTCCGCGCCGTCGGCTGCGGCGGTCCTGTCGTGACCGCGCCGTCCACCGGCACGGTGCCCCCGACGGAGCTGGACCCGGCGACCGCGGCCATGCACCGGGCGGCGCCCGCCACCCGCCTCGTCGACTACGGCATGGACCCGGCCGAGGCCCGCGCCCTGCTGGCCCGCACGGCCGGCGGGGAGGACTGGACCACCGTGGCCGAGTCCTTCGGGACGGCGCAGCGGGTGCGCTCGGGACGGGCCGCGGACATGGGCCATCCGGTCACCGCGACCGAGGCCGCCGGCTTCGCCGCGGCGGCCTTCACCGTCGCCCAGCTGGCCCTCAACGCCGACGACGACCGCAAGCGTGACCTCTACCGCGCCCACGTCGAGGCTGTCGCCCGGGTGGCCACGCTGCGTGGACCGGCGATGGAGCGGGTGGTCGTGCCGTACCGGGGTGGTGAGCTGTCGGGCTGGTTGTGCCTGCCGCCGTCCGGGACGGCGGACGCCACGGTCGTGGTGTGGGGCGGCATGTCCGGCTGGGGCGCGAGCTTCCTCGGGGTCGCCGACGCCTACACCCGCCGCGGGCTGGCCTGCCTGCTCGCCGAGGGCCCGGGGCAGGGCGTGCCCCGCCTGGAGCACGGCCTGCACGTCGACGAACACGTGGCGGCGGGGTTCGGGGCCTTCCTGGACGTCGTCGAACGCCACCCGGCGCTGGGGGACCGCGTCGGCGTCCACGGCAACAGCTTCGGTGGCCTGTTCGCCGCACTGCTGGCCGCCTCCGACGACCGGGTCGGGGCCTGCGTGGTCAACGGCGGGCCGCCCGCCCCGGGCGTCCCGGAGTTCCGCGCTGCCCGCGAGCAGCTCCTGGCCGCCACCGGCACCGACGACCTGGACCGGTTGGCGCAGGTCCTGGCCTCGCTGGCCTTCGACGGCTCGACGGCCCCGGTCCGCTGCCCGCTGCTGGTGCTGCACGGCGGCCGCGACCCGCTGGTGACCCAGGAGCAGCAGGAGCTGTTCACCGTCGGGGCCGACCCGCGCACCACGATGGTCCGGGTGTGGCCCGACGGCGAGCACACCCTCTACGGCCACTCCGCCGGCCGCAACGCCCTCACCGCGGACTGGACGGCCGACCAGCTCCTCCGCTGACCCGCCCTCCCGCACCACCCCACCACCACGCCGACCCGGACCCGGGCCGGCGATCCCGCCCTGCCCACCGGACGACGAGGTCCCGACATGTCCCACAGCACCACCGCACCCGCCCCGACGACGGCCGGCGTCCCACGCACGGCCGGTCGCCGCCAGCTGCTCCTCCTGCTCGCGGTCTCCTGCATGTCCCCCCTGGGGGCCGTCCTCATCGCACCGGTCCTCCCGCAGATCGCCGCCGAGTTCGCCGCGACACCCGGCGTGGGGACGCTGGTCCCCGTGATGCTCGCGATCCCGGCGCTGCTCATCGGGCTGGGTGCGCCCTTCGCCGGGTTCGTCGTCGACCGGCTGGACCGCCGACGCCTGCTCGTGGTCGCCCTCGTCGGCTACGCCGTCGCCGGGACCGCACCGCTGTACCTGACGACCCTGTCCTCGATCATCGCCAGTCGCGTGGTCGTCGGGGTCTTCGAGGCCGCGATCATGACCTGCGCGACCACGCTGCTGGGCGACTACTGGTCGGGTCGGCAGCGCAGCCGGTACCTGAGCCTGCAGGTCCTCGTGACCGCGCTGGCGGCCACCGTCTTCCTGCTCGTGGGCGGGGCCCTGGGCAGCGTGGGTTGGCGGACGCCCTTCTGGCTCTACGCCGTCGCCCTGCTCCTGGCCGTCCTGGTCGTGGCACTCATCTGGCAGCCCACCGCGACGCGGGAGGCAGGGGACACGCGGGGCACCGGGGACGCCGTGGCCGCCGCGCCGATGCCGTGGCGACGGCTGCTGGTGCCGTGCCTGGTCACCCTGGCCGGCGGCACGGTGTTCTTCGCCCTGATCGTGGAGCTGTCGTTCCTGCTGACCGGTGCGGGCATGTCCTCCCCGGCGAGCATCGGTGCGGTGAGCGCCGTCATGGCGCTGGCCACCGCGGCCGGCTGCCTCACCTTCGCCACCAACGCCCACCGCACCCCGCGGACGCTGCTCCCACTGGAGTTCGGCCTCACCGGGCTCGGTTTCGCGCTCGTGGCGAGCACCACGACCGTGCCGGTGATCGTCGTCGGCGCCGTCCTCTCCGGCCTCGGCACCGGGATGCTGCTGCCCACCCTGCTGACCTGGTCGGTGAACCAGCTCGCCTTCCACCACCGTGGACGGGGCACCGGGGCGTGGACGGGAGCGCTGTACCTGGGTCAGTTCGCCGCCCCCGTCCTGATCTCCGCCGTGGCGGCCGGCGTCGGTGGTCTCCGCCAGGCGTTCTGGGTGCTGGCCGTCCTCTCCCTGCTCGTCGCAGCGGTCACCGCTGTGGTCACCCGGCACCACGACGTGCCGCTGGACGTCACCCGTGACTGACGGCACCCCCCACCTCCCAGGCCAGGAGTCGACGATGACGCCCGCCCTCTCGACGAGCGACAGCCCCTACGACCCGCTGAACCCCCAGCACGTCAGCGAGCCCACCGCTCGGCTCGCCGAGGCGCGCAGCAGGTGCCCGGTGTCCCAGCCGCGCCCGGGGGTCTTCGTCGTCGCCCGGCACCACGACGTGCTCGACGGGCTCCGGGACCCGGTGTTCCTCTCCTCGGCGGACAACTTCGTCCTGGACGGCGGCACGGAGATGGAGGCCCTGCCCGCCACGCCCATCACCATGCTCGACGCTCCCGACCACACCGCCCTGCGGGCACGCTTGCGGCGCTGGTTCGCCCCGGCGGTCCTGCGCCAGCAGGAGCCGCGGGTACGGCGGATCGTGACCGAACTGCTGGAGGACCTGCAGGCCGGGCAGCGGGTGGAGGTCTGGGCGGAGTGGGGGCGACCGCTGCCCGCTCGCACCGTGTACGCCTTCCTCGGCCTACCGGAGTCGGACTGGGAGCAGGTCCAGACCTGGGCCGACGTGGTCAACGACCACTTCCCGCAGGTGTCGACAGAGATGCCGGAGTTCGCCGCGCTGGCGGGCCACCTCGGGCAGCACCTCGTTGCCCGAGCAGCCGGTCCACCCACGGGCAGCGGCGTCATGGACGGGTTGGTGCACCCGGCGCCGGGTGAGACCCCGTTGTCCCCGGCCGAGGCGGTCATGCACTGCCTGCAGCTGATCCTCGCCGGCACGGACACCACCGGGAGCCTGATCACCAGTCTGCTGCACGAGGTGCTGATCGACCGGACCCGCTGGGAACGGCTCGTCGCCGACCCCGGCCTCGTGCCGCAGGCGATCGAGGAGTCGCTGCGCCACGACGCGCCCCTGCAGTACGTCCTGCGGACGACGACCGGTGCCGGCGACATCGGCGGCTGTCCGGTGGGGGAAGGGGCGCGGGTCGCCCTGAGCCTCCAGTCGGCCAACCTGGACGAGGACGTGTGGGGCCCGGACGCGGCCGTCTTCGACCTGGACCGGCCGGCGGGGAGCGCCACGTCGGCGACGTTCGGCCACGGCGTCCACACCTGCCTCGGTGCACCGTTGGCCCGTCTGGAGGCCCGGCTGCTCCTCGAGGGCCTCCTCGAGCGCTTCCCGTCGCTGCGGTTGGCGCCGGACTTCGTCCGCCGGCCCGCAGCCCGCTCGATGGTCCGCCGCCCGGCCCGTCTGGACGTCGTCCTGTGAACCCGCAGGCGGAGCGACACGGCCGCGGCCCCCATCGGCCCAGGGGTCTCCGGTGAGCCACGTCGACGTCGACCGTGACCGGTGCGAAGGGCACGGACTCTGCGAGCAGACCGCCCCGGAGGTCTACCGGCTCGACGACGACGGTGAACTCGAGGTCCTCGTGGAGGACGTGCCGGAAGCGTTGGTCCCGAAGGCCGAGGCGGGCGCGCGGGTGTGCCCGGTCGCAGCCCTACGGGTGCGTGCGTGACCGGCCGCGGCGACGAGCCGGTCCTGCGCCGAGTGGTGGTCGTGGGCGGCTCGATCGCGGCGGTCACCGCGGCTGCCTCCCTGCGGGCCGACGGCTTCGACGGCGCGCTGACCCTGCTGTCCGACGAGGTCCATCCCCCGTACTCCCGGGTGCCGTTGTCCAAGGCCGTCCTCGGCGGCGGGGCGCCTGCTGCATCGGCGACCCTCCCCGCAGCAGGTGATGACGTGGTGGTCCGGTTGGGTGCGCCAGTCAGGGGACTGCAGCCCGGACGGCAGCGGGTGGTCCTCGCCGACGGGGAGGAGGTGCCCTACGACGGGCTCATCGTGGCGACCGGTTCACACGCCCGCCGGCTGGCCGGCCCCGGCCAGGTCGGGGAACAGGTCCTGAGGACCGTGGACGACGCGACGGGGCTGGCCGCCAGGATCGGCCGTGCCGGCTCGGTCGTCGTCGCCGGTGCCGGGTTCCTCGGCATGGAGATCGCCTCCACGTGTGCCGACCTCGGTCTCCGGGTGACGGTCGTCGACCGTGAACCCCCGCTGCGGCGGCTGCTCGGAGAGTGGCTGGCCGAGGTGGTCGTGGAGGCCGCGCGGGAGCGCGGCGTGCGCCTCGTCCACGCACCCGGGGGGATCGAGTTGGTCGGACGGCCCGAGGTCCAGGGCGTGCGGTGGGCAGCGGGCCAGGTGACCGCCGACGTCGTGGTCTCGGCGGTGGGCGACATCCCGAACACCGGGTGGTTGGCCGACAGCGGCCTGATCGTCCGTGGCGGGCTCGTCGTCGACCGGGGTTGCCGGGCCGGACCCCGGGTCTACGCGGCCGGCGACGTCACTGTGACCGACCTCGGCCGTGGGGTCCTGCGCAGGTCACCGCACTGGACGAGTGCCGTGCGGCAAGCCCGGACCGCTGCCGCAGGACTCCTCCACGGTGTTGGTGCGATCGCCCCACGTCCCGACCCCTACTTCTGGACCGAGCAGTTCGGCCTCGACGTCAAGATCAGCGGCGAGATCCCACCGGGACGCGCACCCGAGGTGCTCGCGGGTGACCGCGCGCAGCGGTCGGTGCTCCTGCAGTGGCGCGACCGGGGGAGGCCGGTCGCGGCTGCGACGGTGAACCACCGCTTGCCCGTCGTGAGACTCAAGGCGCTGGGCGCACACGCGTCCACCGTTCCGGCAGCCCCGTCCCGCTGATCGGGTGCCGTCCCGGCCCTCCGTGCTCACCCGAGCGGGAGCGGACGGGCTCGACCTCGTCGACGATGACGGTCGGCCGTCACGACGGGGACGCGCCTCCGACGACTCCTCCCGCTCCGCCCCGCACCCCTACCGTCCACGACCAGTGCCTCCGCACCCCCGGCCAGAGAGGAACGTCGTCATGACGCAACACCCACCCACCTCCAGCGACGAGCTGTTCAGCGAGGAGCGGTCGGCCGAGGTGGTCGCGGCGTCCTTCGCCGGCACCCCGGACCCGCGGCTGCGGGAGGTGCTCACCTCGCTGGTCCGCCACCTGCACGACTTCGTCAAGGACGTCGAGCTGACCGAGGCCGAGTGGGAGGCCGCGATCGGGTTCCTCACCGAGACCGGCCAGACGTGCACGCCGACGCGGCAGGAGTTCATCCTGCTCTCGGACGTGCTGGGGGTGTCGATGCTGGTGGAGACGGTCAACCACCGCACCGGCGGGACGGCGACCGAGTCCACCGTGCTGGGCCCGTTCCACATGGTCGCCTCCCCGGTCCGGGAGCTGGGTGAGGACATCGCCCTGGACGGCAAGGGCACCCCGTGCCTGGTCTCCGGGCAGGTCACCGGGCCCGACGCGGCACCGCTGGCCGGGGCGACGGTCGACGTGTGGCAGACCAACGAGGACGGCTTCTACGACGTCCAGCAGCCCGACGTGCAGCCCGCCGGGAACCTGCGGGGGGTCTTCACCACCGACGGTGAGGGCCGGTTCTGGTTCCGCTCGGTCGTCCCGCGCTGGTACCCGATCCCCGACGACGGCCCGGTCGGTCGGCTGCTGGCCGCCACCGGCCGGCACCCCAACCGGCCCGCGCACCTGCACTTCATCGCCTCCGCGGCGGGGTACCGGCCGGTGACCACGCACGTGTTCGTCGCCGACAGCCCCTACCTGGACTCCGACGCCGTCTTCGGGGTGAAGGAGTCCCTGGTCCGCGAGGTCCCCGAGGTCGACGACCCGGCCCGGGCCGCGGAGGTCGGGCTGGGCAACCCGTTCCGCACGCTGACCTTCGACCTCTCGCTGCTGCCGGCGGTGTCCGACCAGTGAGGTCCTTCACCCACACCGCGTTGCCGATGCGGGTGGTCTTCGGGCCCGGGTCGCTGGCCCGGCTGCCCGAGGAGGTCGCCGCACTCGGGCTGACCCGGGTGCTGGTGCTGTGCTCCCCGGAGCAGGCCGCCACCGGGCAGCTGGTCGCCGATGCGCTGGGGGACCGGGCCGCCGGGGTGCTGGCCGAGGCGCGGATGCACGTGCCCGTCGAGGTCGCGCACCGGGCCCGGGCCCTGGCCGCCGAGCTGGGCGCCGATGGCTGCGTGGCGGTCGGCGGCGGGTCGGCGGTCGGGCTGGGCAAGGCGATCGCGCTGGAGCACGGCCTGCCGGTGCTCGCCGTCCCGACCACCTACGCCGGGTCGGAGATGACCCCGGTGTGGGGTCTGACCGCCGAGGGGGTCAAGAAGACCGGCCGCGACCCGCGGGTGCTGCCGGTGTCGGTCGTCTACGACCCCGAGCTGACCCTCACCCTGCCGGTGGCGATGTCGGTGACGTCGGGCTTCAACGCGATCGCGCACGCAGTCGAGGGCCTCTACGCCCCCGACGCCACCCCGATCGTGTCGTTGACGGCCGCCGAGGGCGTGCGCGCCCTGGTGTCGGCCCTGCCGCGGATCGCCGCGGTGCCCGACGACCTCGAGGCCCGGGGGGACGCCCAGTACGGCGCCTGGTTGTGCGGCGCGGTGCTCGGGGCGACCACGATGTCGCTGCACCACAGGCTCTGCCACGCCCTGGGTGGCACGCTGGACCTGCCGCACGCGTCCACCCACACCGTGGTCCTGCCGCACGCGCTGGCCCACAACGCCCCCGCCGTCCCCGACACGATCGCCGCGCTGTCCGCGGCGATGGGCGGGGTGACCGACCCCGCCCGGGCTCTGTGGGACCTGGCCGGTGACCTGGGCGCGCCCCGCTCGCTGGCCGAGCTGGGCATGACCGGGGACGACGTCGACCGCATCGCCGACCAGGTGCTCTCCACGCCCTACGCCAACCCCCGCGCGGTCACCCGCGACGGGCTGGTCGCCCTGCTGGGTCGGGCGCTGGACGGCGGTGCCCCCGTCGCCGGGTGACGGTCACCTCACCAGGCGCGCCCCACGGCCCGGCCTTCGGGCGCCCGGTCCTCACGCTCGCAGGGACGCGGCGTACAGGCCGGTGGCGGCCAAGGCTGCCACGGTCCGGACGGTGTTGCGGGTCGTCCAGCTGCCCGACCACGCCGCCCAGGCCTCCGCCGTCGTGCTGTCGGACGCGGTCGCGGCGAGAGCGTCGTTGAGGGGCACGTTGGCCGCGATCGTGACGCCGACGGTGCCGACCAGGTAGACGCCGGCACCCAGGAGGACCAGGGGGGTGGCGGGTCCACCTGAGCGGGCGGCGACGACGGCGGTGGCGAGGCACACCGCGGCGGTGCCGAACAGGGCCCCCAGCAGCGGGGGGCGCAGTGCCGCCTCGTTGACCGCCTGCATGGCCGCAGCGGCCTGCTGCGGGGCCAGCCGGTCCAGCGCCGGCATCACCAGGCCCGAGAAGGAGGCGAACACCCCGCCCACCAGCCCGGTGCCCACGGTGGCCGCGACGGTCAGCGCCGTGGCGGCGTTCATGCCGGCGCGGTCCAGCACCCGGTGGCCGCGGCCGCGGGCAGGTGGGCGGTGAAGTCCCGCGGCGGGCGACCGAGCGCTCGGACCACGCCATCGGCCAGGTGGGTGTTGCGTCCGTCCAGGACCTCGGTGAACAGGTGGTCCATCAGCCAGCTGACGTCGTTCCCGACGCCGGCCTCCTGCAGTCCGCGCAGGTGCTCCGTGCGGGTCAGTGTCTCCAACCGCAGCGGCCGGCCGGCAGCGGCGGCGACGTGCGCCAGCGCCTCGCCGAAGGCCAGCGCCCGCGGGCCGGTGACCTCGTACACCTCGCGGTCGTGGCCAGGGTCCAGCAGTGCGGCAGCGACCACGTCGGCGACGTCGTCCACGTCGACGAACGGCTCCCGGACGTCGTCCACCGGCAGGCGGACGACGCCGCTGCGGACCTGGTCCACCAGGAACGACTCGGCGAAGTCCTGGGCGAACCAGGCCGCCCGCACCACCGTCCAGGAGGCCCCGCCGTCCTCGGCGGCGGCCCGCACGAGCTGCTCCCCGCGCTGGGCGCCGGGCTCGCCGCGGCCCGAGAGCAGGACCAGGCGGGGGACGCCGTGCGCGGTGGCGCACCGGGCGAACTCCGCGACGGTGTCCGCGGCGCCGGGCACCGCGAGATCGGGGGAGAAGCAGAGGTATGCGGCGGTCGCTCCATCGACGAGGTGCGACCAGGTGGACCGGTCCTGCCACGAGAAGGTCGGGTCGCCGGCCCGGGAGGCGACCCGCGTCGTGGCACCGCGGGCGCGCAGCCGGGCGTCGACGCGACGGCCGGTGGTGCCGGTGCCACCGGTGAGCAGGACCAGGGGGTTCCGGGGTGGGTGCGTCATGGCGTCCACGCAACCGCAGGCGCGTGCGGGTCTCCATGGTCGATCAGCGCGTTCCCATGTCCCTGCGTCTAGGTTGTCCGGGTGGATGCCGTGTCCGGACTGCTGGACGGCCCGCGGGCGCGGGGCGCCTTCGTGCTGCGCTCGGTGCTGCGGCCCCCGTGGTCGCTGCGGATCGCCGACGGCGCCCCGTTGTCGGTGATCGTCGTCGTCTCCGGCGAGGCCCACGTGCAGACCGACGCCGGCGGGTCGGTGCACGCGGCCACGCCGGGCACGGTCGTGGTGGTCAGCAGTCCCGCCCCGTACGTGGTGTCCGACAGCCCCGGGCGGGCGCCGTCCGCGGTGATCGGGCCCGACCAGGTGTGCGCGCACCCCGACGGCGGACCGCTGACCGGGTTCAGCGAGCTGGGTGTGCGCACCTGGGGTCACGACCTGGAGGGCCCGCACGTCCTGCTGACCGGGACGTACCAGCTGCCGGCGGAGACCAGCCGGCGGCTGCTCGACGCGCTCCCGCCGCTGCTCAGCCAGCCCTTGGCCGGTGACGACCTGGCGTTGCTGCGGTGGCTGGAGCGCGAGGTCGGCCGTGACGGACCCGGGCAGGTGGCGGTGCTGGACCGGCTGCTGGACCTCGTGCTGGTCTCGGCGGTCCGCAGCTGGCTGGACCGTCCCGACACCCCGACCCCCCGCTGGTACGCCGCGCACGCCGACCCGGTGCTGCGCCCGGTGCTGGCCGTGATCGACGACCGACCCGGCGACCCCTGGACGGTGGCCTCGCTGGCCGCCGTCGCGGGGGTGTCCCGGGCTGCGCTGGCCCGCAGGTTCACCGAGACCGTCGGGGAGCCGCCGATGGCCTACCTGACCGGACGCCGGCTCGAGGTCGCAGCGGACCTGCTCCTCGAGCCGGGCGCCACCCTCACCGCCGTGGCCCGCCGGGTCGGCTACGGCACCCCGTTCGCGTTGTCCGCCGCCTTCACCCGGGTGCGCGGCCTCAGCCCCCAGGACCACCGGGGCGGCCGGCCGGGTCAGCGGCCGACCGAGGACGACGGGGCGACCCTGGGAGGGCCCTAGAGGTACTGGCCCCCACCGGGCTGCTGCGGCATCCCGGGCTGCTGCCCACCGGGCAGGGCCTTGCGGCGCATCTCCTCCAGCTGGGCACGGGCGGCCATCTGCTGGGCGAACAGCGCGGTCTGGATGCCGTGGAAGACGCCCTCCAGCCAGCCGACCAGCTGGGCCTGGGCGATGCGCAACTCGGCGTCGGACGGGGTCACGCCGTCGGTGAACGGCAGGGTGATCCGCTCCAGCTCCTCGCGCAGCTCGGGGGCCAGGCCCTTCTCCAGCTCGCGGATCGAGGAGGCGTGGATGTCGCGCAGCCGGTTGCGGCTCGCCTCGTCCAGGGGGGCCGCCCGGACCTCCTCGAGCAGCTGCTTGATCATGGTGCCGATCCGCATCACCTTCGCGGGCTGCTCGACCAGGTCGGCGACACCGCCCTCGCCGTCGGCGGGCATCGGCATCGCGCCGACGGGCTGCCCGTCGGGTCCGACGACGACGACCTGCTGCTGGCCCGGGGCCCCGTTCGGTGTGGGTGCGGTCATGCCCCCCATCCTGCCCTCTGCCGGCCGCGACCGAACGTGACGGACTGACCCCTCACCGGCGCAGCCGCCCGGTTAGGGTGCGCACATGTCATCGGGGGCCGCGGCGCTGGACGTCGCGCGTGTCCGCGGGCTGTTCCCCGGCCTCTCCGACGGCTTCGTGCACGCCGACGGCCCGGCGGGCGCCCTGGTGCCCGAGAGCGTGCTGCGGGCGGTCTCCCAGGCCATGCGGGTGCCCATCGCCAACCGCGGCGGGGTGTTCCCCTCCTCCGCCCGTGCCGAGCAGCTGGTCAGTGCCGCACGGTCGGCCCTGGCCGACCTGGTCGGCGGCGTCCCGAACGGCGTCGTGCTGGGCCCCAACACGACGTCGCTGACCTACACGATGGCCCGCACGCTGGCCAAGACCTGGCGCCCGGGCGACGAGGTCGTGGTCAGCCGGCTGGACCACGACGCCAACATCCGGCCCTGGGTGCAGCTGGCCGAGGAGGCCGGGCTGCTGGTCAAGTGGGCCGAGGTGGACATCGAGTCCGGCGAGCTGCCCGACTGGCAGTACGACGAGCTGCTCACCGAGCGCACCCGGCTGGTCGCCGTCACGCTGGCCAGCAACGCGATCGGCACCCGCCCCGACGTCCGGGCCATCGCCGACCGGGCGCACGCCGTCGGTGCGCTGGTCTACGTGGACGGCGTGCACGCCGCCCCGCACGGCCTCATCGACCTGGCCTCCACCGGCGCCGACTTCCTGGCGCTGTCGGCCTACAAGTGGTGCGGCCCGCACCTGGGCGCCGTCGTCGCCGACCCCGCCCTGCTGGAGACGCTGAGCCCGGACAAGCTGACCCCCAGCTCCGACCGGGTGCCCGACCGCTTCGAGACCGGCACCCCGGCCTTCGAGCTGTACGCCGGGGTCGCGGCCGCCGTCGAGCACCTCGCCTCGCTGTCGCCGGAGGCCACCGGCACCCGCCGACAGCGGCTGGCCACCTCGATGGCCGCGGTCGCCGAGTACGAGGGTGCGCTGTTCGACCGGCTGGACCGGGCGCTGCGCGGCATGGCGCACGTCCAGGTGCTGGGCAGCCCGCTCTACCGGACGCCGACGCTGTCCTTCACCGTCTCCCGCATGCGCCCGCGCCAGGTGGCCACCGAGCTCGCCCGGCGCAACATCTGCGCCTGGGACGGCGACTACTACGCCCGCGAGCTCTTCGACGCCCTGGGCGTCAACGAGCAGGGTGGTGCCGTCCGCCTCGGGCTGTTGCACTACAACACGGCCGAAGAGGTCGAGCACATGATCGAGAGCATCTCCGACCTGCGTTAGCCCTCGTTGACCAGCAGGACCTTGCCGATGTGCGAGCTGGCCTCCAGGACGGCGTGGCCCTCACCGGCGCGGGCCATCGGCAGCCGGCGGTCCACGATCGGGCGGACGGTGCCGCGCTCGACGTCGGGCCACACGTCGTGCCGGACGGCGGCGACGATCTCGGCCTTGGAGTGCGGGCCGGTCGCCGGCCGGCCACGCAGCGCGGTGGCGTGCACGGTGCCGCGCTTGCGCAGCAGCTTCCCCAGGTCCAGCTCGCCCTTCACCCCGCCCTGCATGCCGATGACGACGATCCGGCCGTCGGGGGCCAGCACGTCCACGTTGCGGGGCAGGTACTTCGCGCCCATGTTGTCCAGCACCACGTCGGCCTGCCCGACGACCTCCACGAAGTCCTGCTCGCGGTAGTCGACGAGCACCTCGGCGCCCAGCTCCCGGCAGAAGTCCAGCTTGGCCTTGCTTCCGGCCGTCGTCGCCACCCGGGCGCCGGCCCGGACGGCGAGCTGGATGGCCATGGTGCCGATGCCGGAGGACCCGCCGTGCACCAGGAAGGTCTCCCCGCGGCGCAGGCCGGCGAGCATGAAGACGTTGGACCAGACCGTGCAGACCACCTCGGGCAGCGCGGCGGCGGTGGCCAGCTCGACGCCGGCCGGCTTGGGCAGCACCTGCCCGGCCGGGACGGCGACCTTCTCGGCGTACCCGCCACCGGACAGCAGCGCGCACACCTCGTCGCCGACCGACCACTCCGTGACCCCGGCGCCGACCTCGGAGACGATCCCGCTGCACTCCAGTCCCAGGATCTCGCTGGCGCCCGGCGGGACCGGGTAGGCGCCCTGCCGCTGCAGCAGGTCCGCGCGGTTGACCGCGGCGGCGACGACGTCGATCACGACCTCGCCGGGCTGGCAGACCGGGTCGGGGGCCTCGCCCCAGACCAGGACCTCGGGACCGCCGGGGGACTCCATCGTGATCGCTCGCACGGGACCGACCGTAGGCCGCACCCGTCCGGCGCGCGCGGCCGGGAACCCGCAGGGTGGAGCGGTGAGCCAGCTCCCCGTCCCCGCCGTCGCCGACGTCCCCACCTGGGTGGGTGAGCACCTGGGGCACCTGCACCGGGACGACGCCGTCCGCCCCTCGGGCCGGTTCCGGGGCGGTCAGGCGGCCGCGGACGCCGCGCTGGCCACCCTGGACGTCGCCGGGTACGCCGGCCGGCGCAACGAGGTGCTGCCGGAGTCCCGCCGGGGCGCCTCGGCGATGAGCCCCTACATCCGGCACGGCCTGCTGCCGCTGCCCGAGGTGTGGGACGCCGTCGCCGACGCCCCCACCCGGGACCGCACCAAGTACCGCGACGAGCTGCTCTGGCAGGAGTACTCCCGGCACCTGTACGCCCGGCTGGGCACCCGCACCCGGACGGCGCTGCGGGCCGAGCCGGCCCGGGCCCGGGCGCGCTGGCAGGAGCCGTGGCCGCGCGAGATGGCCTGCCTGGACACCGTGCTGGGCGAGCTGGACGCCGACGGCTGGCTGGTCAACCAGACCCGGATGTGGGTGTCCTCCCAGTGGACGGTGCGCGCCGGCCACGACTGGGCGGCGGGGGAGGACGAGCTGTACGCCCGGCTGCTGGACGGGTCGCGGGCGGCCAACCGGGTGGGCTGGCAGTGGACGGTGGGTGCCGGCAACGGCAAGGCCTACGGCTTCTCCCGCTGGCAGGTGCGCAAGCGGGCACCGGGGTTGTGCGAGCGCTGCCCGCTGGCCGCCGACTGCCCGATCGAGCAGTGGCCCGACGACCAGCCCACCCGCTGGCTGGAGCGCGAGCCGCTGATGGCCGCCGACCCCGCGCCCGACGTCACGGGTGGCCCCGCGGAGGTGGAGACGACGGGGGAGCCCGACGCCGTCTGGCTGACCGCCGAGTCGCTGGGCGCGGCCGACCCCGCGCTGGCCGCGCACCCGGACCTGCCGGTGGTCTTCGTGTTCGACGAGCCGCTGCTGGCCCGGCTGCGGCTGGCCTCCAAGCGGCTGGTGTTCCTCACCGAGACCCTGGCCGAGCTGGCGGAGGACCGGGACGTGCAGCTGCACCTGGGGGAGCCGGCCGCCGAGCTGGCCGGCCGGTCGGTGGCGGTGACGCACGCGCCCGTGCCCGGGTTCCGCCGTCGGGCTGCCGACGTGGAGCCGGTCGAGGTGCACCCCTGGCCGTGGCTGCACCGCCCGCACGCCGGCCCGGTGAGCTCCTTCAGCGCCTGGCGCAAGGGCCTGCCTCGCCGCTGACCCTGCAGGACGGCAACGGCGACACCCCGTGCACCGGGGTGTCGCCGTCGCCGTTCTGCAGTCTCGACCGGGAGGTCAGCCGACGGGGCGCTCGAAGGTGACGAGCACGCCCTCGGTGCTGCCCGGCCCGATGCGGCCCTTGACGTCGGCCGTGGTGACCGACTTGACCTGCCAGCCGTCGGCGGCGTGCTCGTTGAGGACCTTCTCCAGCTTGTCGCCGGACATCTTGCCGCCGATCATGCCCTCGCGGAGCTCGGCGACCTTGTACTCGTAGCGCTGCTTGGCCATGGTGCTCCGTCCTCGTGGCCCCGGTGCCCGGGGCGCCCGTCGGACAGCATGCCGTCCGACGGCCGTCGCGACGCGCCTCTCGCGTGAGACACGCAGGTCAGCGGGCCCGCAGCTCCTTGCGCAGGATCTTCCCGGCCGCGGACTTGGGCACCGCGTCGATGAACTCCACGATCCGGATCTTCTTGTGCGGGGCGACCTTCTCGGCCATGTAGGCCTTGACCTCGTCCTCGCTGATCTCGGTCCCCGGTGCCCGGACCAGGAACGCCTTGGGCAGCTCCTCGCCGGACTCGGCGTCCTTCACCCCGATGACGGCGGCGTCGGCGATCTGCGGGTGGCCGATCAGCACGGCCTCCAGCTCGGCCGGGGCCACCTGGTAGCCCTTGTACTTGATCAGCTCCTTGACCCGGTCGACCACCGTGTAGCGGCCGGCGTCGTCGACGATCGCGACGTCGCCGGTGTGCAGCCAGCCCTCGGCGTCCAGCGTCTCGTCGGTCGCCTGCGGGTTGTTCAGGTAGCCGGCCATCACCTGTGGGCCGCGGACCCACAGCTCGCCGCGCTCGCCCTCGGCGGCGTCGGCACCGGTGGCCGGGTCGACGAGCCGGCACTCGGTGTTGGGCAGCGCGTAGCCGACGGTGCCCTTGGGGGTGGCGCCCGCGCCGGCGGGCTCCAGGCCGTGGTCGGGGGTGGTGTGGCTGACCGGGGACAGTTCGGTCATGCCGTAGCCCTGGGCGACGGTGACGCCGTCGTCCCCGGTGCCGGCCAGGGCCCGCAACCGGTCCTGGGCCGCGAAGGCCAGCGACTCGTCCAGCGGGGCCGCACCGGAGGTGACCGAGCGCAGCGAGGACAGGTCGAACTGCTCGACCAGCGGGTGCTTGGCCAGCGCCAGCAGGATCGGCGGCGCCACGAACGCGCGGGTCACCCGGTGGTCCTGGATGGCGCGCAGGAACTGCTCCAGGTCGAAGCGGGGCAGCGTGATGACGGTGCCGCCCCACTGCAGGCCCTGGTTCATCAGCACGGTGAGGCCGTAGATGTGGAAGAACGGCAGGACGGCGATGATCCGCTCGTCGCCGTCGTGCAGGTCGATCAGCGGCACCGTCTGGGCGACGTTGGCCACCAGGTTGCGGTGGGTCAGCATCACGCCCTTGGGCAGGCCGGTGGTGCCGCTGGAGTAGGGCAGCGTGACCAGGTCGGTGGCCGGGTCGATGTCCGGGGTGACCGAGGGCGCCTGGGTGCCGAGCAGGTCGCGCAGGCTGTCCGCGCCCTCGGCGCCGTCGAGCACCACCAGGTCGGTGACGCCGGCGGCCTCCATCGCGGGGCGGGCCCGGTCCAGGAACGGGGAGACGGTGACCAGCGTCCTGGCGCCGGCGTCCCTGAGCTGGAAGGCGATCTCGTCGGGCGTGTAGAGCGAGTTGATCGGGCTCATCACGCAGCCGGCGGCCGCGATGCCGTGGAAGACGACCGGGAACCAGATGGTGTTCGGGGAGAAGACGGCGACGACGTCGCCCTTGCCCAGCCCGCGGGCGTGCAGCGCGGCGGCGAAGCGGTCCACGTACGCGAGCAGCTGGCCGTGCGTGATGGTCTCGCCGGAGAGCCCGTCGACCAGGGCCGGGTGGTCACCCAGCTCGCGCGACCTCGCCAGGACGTAGGTCGGGACGGCGGCGTCGGGGATCTCGACGTCGGGGAAGCGGCTGGCGTACGCCACGGGGGGTCCTCCTCGAGGGCTGGGTGGTGACCCCAGTCTCACACCCGGCGTGGCCCCCGCCACAGCGGGGCTACCGGCCAGTAGGGGTCAGCGCGGCCAGAGCACGGACTGCGTGCAGCGGAACAGCGCCATCGTCTTCCCGGAGTCCGCGTTGCTCACCACGGCGTCCCAGACCTGGGTCGTGCGTCCGGCGTGCACGTTCGTGGCGACGCACTCCACCCGGCCCTCGCGCGCCGTCCCCAGGTGGTTGCTCTTGAGCTCGACGGTGGTGAAGCCGGTGGCGCCCTCGGGCAGCAGGGCGCGGGTGGCCAGGCCGCAGGAGGTGTCCGCCAGGCCCACGACGGTGGCCGCGTGCAGGTAGCCGTTGGGTGCCAGCAGCTCGCCCCGGACGTCGAGGTGGCTGGTCAGCCGGCCGGCCTCGTGGCTGTCGATGACGATCCCGAGCAGCCCCGGGAGGGTGCCCGGCAGCAGCGCGTTCAGCTCGTCGGCGGTGTGGAACCCGGTGGCGGCCATGAGCGTGACGTTAAGCGAGGCCGCGGGTGGTGCGCAGGGGTGGGCGGTCGCCCCGGATGCTCGCGACCGTGTCCAGCGTCTGCCGGGTGGGGGCGACGTCGTGGGCCCGGAAGACCCGCGCGCCGAGCCAGGCGCTGACGGCGGTCGCGGCCAGGGTGCCGGTGAGCCGCTCGTCCAGCGGGACGCCGAGGGTCTCGCCGATGAAGTCCTTGTTGCTCAGCGCCACCAGCACCGGCCAGCCGGTGTCCACCAGCTCGCCCAGCCGGCGGGTGGCCTCCAGCGAGTGCCGGGTGTTCTTGCCGAAGTCGTGCCCGGGGTCGATGAGCACCCGCTCGCGGTCGACGCCGGCCGCGACGGCGGCGTCGGCCAGCGCCGTCGTCCGGGCGACGATGTCGGCGACGACGTCGGGGTAGGCCACCCGGTGCGGGCGGGTGCGCGGGGGCAGCCCACCGGCGTGGGTGCAGACGATGCCGGCCCCGGCCTCGGCGGCGACCTCGGCCAGCCGCGGGTCGACCCCGCCCCAGGCGTCGTTGACGACGTCGGCGCCGGCGGCCAGCACCTCGCGGGCCACCTCGGCGCGCCAGGTGTCGATGGAGATGGGCAGCTCGGGGTGGGCGGCGCGGATCGCGGCGACCAGGTCGACGGTGCGGCGGATCTCCTCCGCCGGCGTCACCTCCGCACCGGGCGCGGCCTTCACGCCGCCGACGTCGACCATGTCCGCGCCCTCGGCGACCACCTGGTCGACCCGGTCCACGGCGGCGGCGAGCTCGAAGGTGGCGCCGCGGTCGTAGAAGGAGTCGGGGGTGCGGTTCACGATCGCCATCACCACCAGCCGCCCGTCGGGGACGTCGAGGGCACCGATGCGCAGCACGGGTCCACTCAACCAGCCCGGTCGCGCGGGCCGTGTCAGCCTGGGGTGTGCCGCCTCGCCCCGCCGACCTGCCCGACGACCTCACCGACGCGCTGGACCGGGTGGCTGCCGAGGCCCGCCCGCTGGCCGGGGACGACGAGGTGCACGAACCCGGGCAGGGCCCCGAGCGGTTCGGCCTGGCGCTGTGCGAGCTGGACGGCACCGAGCACGTCGCCGGGGACGCCGACGTCGGCTTCCCGGTGCAGAGCGTGGTCAAGGTCTTCTCCCTCACCGCCGCGCTGCAGCTGGTGGGCGAGGACGTGTTCGAGCGGGTCGGCCGCGAGCCGTCCGGGGACCCCTTCGACTCCCTGGAGCAGCTGGAGCGCGAGCACGGTGTGCCACGGAACCCGTTCATCAACGCCGGCGCGGTCGTCGTCTGCGACGTGCTGGTGGGTGCCACCGGCTCGGCCGAGGCGGCGACGGCCGCGGTGACGGACCTGCTGTCGGACCTGGTGGGCGAGCGGCTCGAGTCCGACCCCGAGGTGCTCGCGCAGGAGCGGGACGGCGCCGACCTGGCCACCGCGATGGGCTGGCTGATGAGCTCGTTCGGGAACTTCCACCACCCGGTCCCCGAGGTCGTCGACGCCTACGCCCAGCTCTGCTCGCTCACCGTGACCGCCCGCCAGCTGGCCCGGGCGGCCCGGTTCCTGGCCGCGGACGGGGTCGACCCGGCCACCGGCGAGCGGGTGCTCCCCGAGCCGCTGGCCCGCCGGGTCAACGCGGTCATGCTGACCTGCGGCACCTACGACGCGGCCGGGCAGTTCGCCTACGACGTGGGCTTCCCGTGCAAGAGCGGTGTCGCCGGTGCGGTGATGGGCGACGTGCCGAACCGGTTCGGGGTCTGCGCGTGGTCGCCGCCGCTGGACGCGGCGGGCAACTCCCGGGCCGGCCGGGCGGCCCTGCACCTGCTCAGCGAGCGGCTGGGCCTCTCGCTGCTCTAGTCACTGCTGCAGGAGCCGTCCCGGTGGCAGCAGTGCGTGCACCCCCACCACCTCGTTGACCACCTGGGTCACCCGCAGGTCCACGACCATCGAGGCCAGCGCCAGGGCCTCCGACCGGCCGATCCCGTGCAGGGCGCCCATCAGGTCCAGCACCGTGTCCAGGGCGTGCCCGGTGGCGGTGTCCAGGTCGTCGGCGACCCCCATCGCCACCCAGCCGGCCGGGGTCTGCGCGACGGGCGTCCGCAGCCGCAGGCCGTGCAGGTCCTCGAGCACGTCGAGGGTCAGGGTCGCCTCGACCGGGCACTCGATCGCGGTGCCGCTGACCTCGCCGTCGCCCTGCGCGGCGTGCCCGTCGCCCACGCTGAGCAGCGCGTCGGGGACGGTCACCGGCAGGTACAGGGTCGACCCCGCGACCAGCTCCCGGCAGTCCAGGTTCCCGCCGTGCCAGCGCGGCGGCACCGTCGAGTGCCGGCCGGGCTCGGCCGGCGGCAGGCCCACCACGCCCAGGAACGGCCGGACGGCGACCCGGTACCCGTGCTGCTCGGTGGCCACCCCGTCGGCGATGGTCCAGCGCAGCACCACCGGGTCCCCGAGGACGCCGAGCCGGCGGTTGAGCGCGGTGTCCCGCAGCCCGCAGTACGTCGTCCCGAACGCGCCGGGGACGACGTCGTCCACCCGGACGGCGATCACCTGGCCCGGCCGCGCACCGCGGACCGCGATCGGGCCGGTGAGCGCGTGCCCGGTGCCCGGCTCCCACGCCGGGTGCCGCCCGCGCGCGGCCAGGTCACCGCCGTCGAACGGGCCGGTCGACCAGCCGGAGTCCAGGCAGCCGACGGTGACCGTGGCACCCGGGTCCACGGTCGGTGCGGGCGGCAGCGACGCGTCGAACCAGCCGTGCAGCGTCTGCGCCGTGGGGTCCAGCCTCATACCAGGGCCTGGTTCACCAGCTGCCGCAGGTACGAGCGGATCGGCAGTGTGCTGGAGGGCAGCAGCTGGGTGTAGAAGCTGACGGTCAGGTCCTCGACGGGGTCGACGTAGAACGCCGTCGACGCCGCGCCGCCCCACGAGTAGTCGCCCACCGAGCTGACGACGCCGTAGCGGGCCGGGTCCAGCACCATCGAGAAGCCCAGCCCGAACCCGACGCCGCGCAGCGGGGTCTCGGCGAACAGCGGCCGGCCGTAGGTCTCCAGGTCGGCGTTGCCCGGGAGGTGGTTGCGCACCATGTGCGCCAGAGTCCGGGAGCCCAGCACCCGGGTGCCGTCGGGTGCAGCGCCCCCGGCGCGGAGCATCTCCACGAACCGCAGGTAGTCCCCGGCGGTGGAGACCAGCCCGCCGCCGCCGGACAGGAACGCGGGCTTCTGCCGGGCAGCCGGCTCGAAGGCGGCCAGCGGGACGACGCCGGGGCCGTAGAGCCGGGCCAGCAGGGCGGGGTCGTCGTCGGGGCGCAGGCCGAAGGAGGTCTCGGTCATGCCCAGCGGGCCGAACACCCGCTCGGCGAACACCTCGTCCAGCGGCTTGCCGGCGATCACCTCCACCAGGCGGCCCAGCACGTCGGTGGACACGCCGTAGTTCCACTCGCTGCCGGGCTGGAAGACCAGCGGCATCGCGGCGAACTGGCGGGTGACCTCGGCGGAGTCGGCGCCCGGGGGCGTGCCCCACTCGTGGCCGGCGGCGCGGTAGGCGGCGTCGACGGGGTGGGCGTGGTGGAAGCCGTAGGTCAGCCCGGAGGTGTGGGTGAGCAGGTGCCAGACCCGGATCGGCTCGATCTGCGGCACGGTCACCGGCTTCGCGGCCGAGCCGGCCACGTACACGCGGGTGTCGGCGAACTCCGGCAGCCAGCGGGTGATCGGGTCGGTGAGCTCGAAGGCACCCTCCTCGTACAGCGACATCGCCGCCACCGAGGTGATCGGCTTGGTCATCGAGAAGATCCGCCAGATGGTGTCCGGGGTGACCGGCAGGCCGGCCTCGACGTCCCGCACGCCGTGCGTGCCGACGTGGGCCAGCCGGCCGTGCCGCGAGACGGTGACGAGGAACCCGGGCAGCTGCCCGTCGTCCACCCAACGGGCCAGCCGGGCGTCCAGCCGGCGCAACCGGCCGGCGTCCAGGCCCACCTCGGCGGGATCGGTGACGTTCTCGAGCACTGTGCCTCCTGGTCGCGCGGCCCCGTTCGTCGGTGGACGGGGCGCTCGCCCGCATCCTGCCCCCGCCGTCCGACAGGCGCCCCGTGCGGCGTCGTCCCCCCATGCGAGAGGCCGCCCTCCCCCACGAGTTCTCGCGGGGGAGGACGGCCTCGGACCAGCTCAGCCGGTCGACGCGCGGTGCGCGTCCTCGGTCAGGAGACGGGGACGGCGGCAGCGGCCTTCTTCAGGTTCGAGCCGGCCGACAGCTTGGCGGTGTTCGACGCGGCGATCTCGATCGACTCACCGGTCTGCGGGTTGCGGCCGGTGCGGGCGGAGCGCTGACCGCGCTCGAGGGTCAGCAGGCCCGGCAGGGCGATCTTGTCGCCGCGGGTGAGGGCCTCGACGAACTCCTCGCCGAGGGCGGCGATGACGGAGTCGACGGTCGAGGCGGGGACGTCGGCGCGCTTGGCGATGGCGGAGACGAGTTCGGCCTTGTTCACGGGGGGTTCCTCTCGGTGGTCTGGTGGCCCACTCGGGTGGGCCTCCCCGGTCGTCCGGGCGGACGGTCGGGGCCTCCGCGGGGTGCGGGGACGAGCCGTTCCCGGCTCTTCCCGCCGCCTCGCGGGCGGTCTGGCCGACCACGTCGTCGACCAGGGACGTCAGGCACGGTGCCATGCCGACCTGCGGTTCCGCCAGCGACAGGCCCGTCTTTCCGGCGTTTCGAGCCCTCATCCGGGTCGCAGCGGGCCCGTCGAGCCCGCGCCCGCCCCACCGGCCGGCCTGCGTGAGGGACCGGTCCGGCCTAGCGTCGGGGCATGCCACAGCTCCCCGGGACCGACCTGACCGTCAGCGACCTCTGCTTCGGCGGCAACGTGTTCGGGTGGACCGCGGACGAGGCGACGAGCTTCGCCCTGCTGGACCGCTTCCACGACGCCGTGCCCTCGACCCAGTCCCCGTTCGTCGACTCCGCCGAGATGTACGGCAACGGCCTGTCCGAGCAGATCCTGGGCCGTTGGATGGCCGAGCGCGGCGCCCGGGACCGGGTGGTGGTGGCCACCAAGGCCAGCCCCGGGGAGAAGGAGCACCCGCTGTCGGCTGCCGAGGTGCAGGCCGCGTGCGAGCGCTCCCTGCGCAACCTGCAGGTCGACACCATCGACGTCTACTACGCGCACTACGACGACGAGACGACGCCGCTGGAGGAGACCCTGCGGGCCTTCGACGACCTGGTGCAGGCCGGCAAGGTGCGCCACGTCGCTGCCTCGAACTACTCGGCGGCCCGGCTCACCGAGGCGTTGGACCTGCAGCGCGACCTGGGCCTGACGCCGTACGTGGCGCTGCAGCCGCACTACAACCTGATGGAGCGCCCGGTCTACGAGGACGAGCTGCGCGACGTCGTCGCCGACCGCGGGCTGGGCACGCTGCCCTACTTCTCGCTGGCCAAGGGCTTCCTGACCGGCAAGTACCGGGCGGGGGAGACCATCGACAGCCCGCGCGCGAAGGGCGCCTCGGCCTACGTGGGGGAGAAGGGCGACCGGGTGCTGGCGGCGCTGGCGCAGGTCGCCGAGGCGCACGGCACGACCGGGTCGGCGGTGGCGCTGCGCTGGCTGGCCGACCAGCCCACGGTGGTCGCCCCGATCGCCAGCGGCCGGTCGGTGGAGCAGCTGGCCGACCTGCTCCCGATGCTGGGCCTGGTGCTCACCGACGACGAGCGCCAGGCCCTCACCGACGCCTCGGCCCAGCCGCGCTGACCCCGCCGGCGGGCCGGGACACCGGGCCCGCCGTTCCCGCGACGCCCGCGGTCCGGTGCTGGAGCTCCACCCGCTGACCCCAGCCGGTGCCGGCCAGCACCAGCGCGGCGCCCAGGCCGACGGCCCAGGTGAGGTGGTCCCCGGCCAGGCCGATCCCGACGGCCACCGCCCAGACCGGCTCGGTGCCCATCAGCAGGCTGGCCCGGGCGGCCGAGGTGGCCCGCACCGCCCACAGCTGCACCAGGAACGCGAACACGGTGCAGGCCAGCCCCAGCCAGGCGACCGCCCACCAGGTCCCGGCACCGGCACCCACGACGGCCCCGGTGAGGCCGGCCGGCAGCGCCAGGGCGGTGAACCCCAGTGCGCAGACCCAGGTCTGCACCAGGGTGAGCGTCAGGGTCCGGACCGGCCGGTCCCTGGTCAGCGACCCGCTGGCCGTGACGTGCACCGAGCGGACGAACGCGGCCAGGAGCATCACGGCGTCCCCCACGGTGGGGGCGCTGAGCCCCTCCCCGGAGACGAGCACGGCCACCCCGACGACGGCGACCACGACGGCGACGAAGAACCGCCGGGGCAGCCACCGCCGCCCGGCCAGGGACTCCAGCACCGGGGTGAGCACGACGGTGAGGCTGATGAGCAGACCGGCGTTGGTGGCCGTCGTCCGGGTGACGCCCCAGGTCTCCAGGACCAGGACGAGGGCCTGCGACCCACCCAGCACCACGCCCAGGCGCATCTCCCCGCGGCTGGGCCGCTCGGAGCGCAGCACGGCCGCGACGAGGGCCAGCACGACGCCGGCGACGAGGAAGCGGACCGCCAGCAGGGGGAGCACCCCCAGCTGCGCGGCGGCCTCCTGGGCGGCCCAGTAGCTGCTGCCCCACACCGCGGCGACCGCGAGCAGGCTGACGTCGGTCCGGGACGGGTGCACCGGACGAGCGTCGCCGTCGCCACCCTGAAGAACCAGGGTCACTTCGACCAAGCACGCTTTAGCATCGCCTTCATGGACGTGCGACAGCTCCAGCTGCTCCGGGAACTGGGGGAGCGGGGCAGCCTGTCCGCCGTCGCCGAGGCCGCCCACGTCAGCCCGTCGGCGGTGTCCCAGCAGCTCAAGGTGCTGCAGCGGGGTGCCGCCGTCCCGTTGACCGAGCGGCGTGGCCGGCGGCTGGTCCTGACCCCCGCGGGACGGGCGCTGGCCGCCGCGGCCGTCGACATCGCCGAGGCCCTGGCCCGGGCCGAGCACGCCGTCGCCGACCACCTGGCCGACGCCGCGGCGCCCGTCCGGGTGTGTGCCTTCCACAGCGCCGGACTGGCCTTCTTCGGGCCGCTGCTGCAGTGGTCCGGGCAGCCGGGCCACCCCCCGGTGCACTGCCGTGACGAGGACACCGCGCAGGACGCCTTCCCGGCGCTGGTCGCCGACCACGACCTGGTGCTGGCCCACCGGCTGCGCCACGGACCCCGGTGGCCCACGGGGCCCGGGCTCGTCGTCACCCGGTTGCTGACCGAGCCCATGGACATCGCCATGGCCCACGGACACCCGCTCGCCGGTCAGGCGCAGGTGACCCCCGCGGACGTCGCACGGCACCGCTGGCTGGCCGTGCACGAGGGGTACCCGCTCACCGGTGTCCTCGGCGCGGTCGGCGCCGCCGCCGGCCGCCCGCTGGACGTCGTCCACCGGGTCAACGACTTCGGGCTGGCCAGTGCCGTCGTGGCCACCGGAGACGTGCTGGCCCTGGTCCCCCGCCACCTGGCCCAGCAGGACCTGCACCCGGGGGTGGTCACCCGGCCGTTGCACGGCCTGACGGTGACCCGCGACGTCGACGTCCTCGCCCGTCCCGACCACCTCGCGCGGTCCGGTGTGCGGGCGGTCCTGGACCGGCTCCGGGCGGCCGGCGCCGCCCTGGTCGCCGGCCCGGCGGTCAGCTGAGCGGCACCGCCGTGGCTGCCTCGGCCAGGTCCTCGACGCGCGCCAGGCCGACGACGGTCCCCGCGGCATCGGTGCAGGGCACCGGGTCGAAGCGGTGCGCGGGGCGGCGGGCCAGTGCCCGGTGCAGGGCCTCGCGGACCTCGGTGTGCGCGGGCAGGGTGAGCGTGGCGGGGACGTCGAACCAGTCGCCGGTGCGGGCGTCGACCAGGGTCAGCCCGGCCGGTTCGCCGGTGGGCTCCAGCTGGACGACCGGCGGGGTGAGCTGGCGGTCGTCCCGTCCGGGCGTCCAGGTGCGCACCGGCCGCAGCAGGGCGGCGACGGTGGTGTCCCGGCGCTGCTCGACGGCCCGGCCGCGCAGCATCCGCAGCACCTCGGGTGCGGCCGGGCCGAACCCGGCGGACGGGCGGCCCAGCTGCCAGCCGCGGGCCAGCGGCACGCCCAACCGGCTGAGCCCGGACAGCTCCGCGGTGGTCTCCACGCCGTCGGCCAGCACGGTGGCGCCGGTCCGCTCGGCGTAGGCCAGCAGCCCGGCGACCACCGCCGTGCGGCGCGGGTCGCCGGCGACGCCGGCGGTCAGCCCCTGCGGCAGGACGACGACGTCGGCCGCGAGCTGGGGCACCCGCAGCAGCAGTGCCGCCGGGACGGCGATCCGGGCCCCTCGCGCGGCCAGTCGGGCACAGCGCTGCAGCAGGGTGGCCTCGTCGTCCACGGGGGAGTCGGTGAGCTCCACGACCACGTCGGTGAGCGGCACCTGCAGCGCCTCGTGCACCGCGGGCGCGCCCAGCAGCCACGGGTCCACGGCCACGTGCACCAGGCCGGAGTCGGGACGCCGGGCCAGCGCGGTCTGCAGCAGCAGCGCCTGCAGCGGGGCGGCGAGGCCGGCGTCCGCGGCGGCGGCGAACCAGACGTCGGGGGTGGCGGTGCCGGGGAAGCGCGCCTCGGCGCGCCAGCCGGCCACCGTGCCGGTGGTCAGCGCCACGACCGGCGCCCAGACGACGGTGAGGTCGTCGGGGTCGGCCAGCAGCGGGCGGCAGTCGGCTCGGCGGGTCGGCTCGAACAGGTCGGTCACCCCACGGTGATCGACGTCCCCGGGCACGGCCTTGACCGGGCCCCGGCCCGGCCTGACCCCTGCGAGGGGGTCGGCCGACGGCGGCGAGGGGGGTCAGCCGACGGTGGCGAGGGGGTCAGCCGACGGCGACGGCGCGGCGCTCGAGCAGCTCGGGGACGTCGTCGCCGTCCATCGGGCGGCCGAGCAGGTACCCCTGGGCGAACTCGCAGCCCAGTGCCCGCAGCTGGCGGACCTGGCTGGGCCGCTCCACGCCCTCGGCGACGACCTGCAGGCCGATGTCCTCGGCCAGTCGCAGCACGGCGCGCAGGAACGTGGCCTGCCGGGCGTCGGTGTCGATGGCGGCCAGGAAGGACCGGTCGATCTTCACCGAGTCCAGCGGCATCGAGTTCAGCTGGGCCAGCGAGGAGTAGCCGACCCCGAAGTCGTCCAGGGAGACCCCGACGCCCAGGTGGCGCAGCTGGGTGACGGTGCGCTTGGCGGCGTCCAGGTCGGCGAAGATGCCGGACTCGGTGATCTCCAGGACCAGCTGACCGGGCAGCAGCCGGTAGCGGCTGACCAGCTCGCCGACGATGGCCACGAAGCCGGGCGCGATGACCTGGCTGGGAGCGACGTTGACGTGCACGGTGAGCGGCTCGTGGCGCCCGGTGGTCCACTCTGCCAGCTTGCGGCAGGCCTCGGCGAGCAGGTCGGCGGTCAGCGCGGGCATCAGCCCGGTGCGCTCGGCCAGCGGGATGAACACGTCCGGGGGGACGTCGGTGTCCTCGTGCCGCCAGCGGGCCAGCGCCTCCAGGCCCAGCACCCGCCCGGTCTCCAGCTCGACGATGGGCTGGTAGGCCAGCCGCACCCGCTTGTCGTCGATGGCCGTGCGCAGTGCCTGGCGCAGCTCCTGGTCCTGCAGCTCGGCCAGGCTCATGCCCACGCTGTAGGCCACGATCCGGTCCTTGCCCGAGCGCTTGGCCGAGTACATGGCGGTGTCCGAGCGGGCCAGCAGCTCGTCGGCGGCGACCGGGGCGTCGTCGGCGTCCAGGGCGCAGATGCCGACGCTGGCGTGCACGTCCAGGGTGTTGCCGCGCACCGTGAACGGCGTCCGCAGCCCGCCGGCGATCTTGGCACCGATCTGCAGCGGGTCACCGCCGTCCTCGAGCAGGACGGCGAACTCGTCGCCGCCCAGGCGGGCCACGGTGTCCCCGGTGCGGACGGCGCCGGTGAGCCGGTCGGCGACCCGGATCAGCAGCTCGTCGCCGGCGGCGTGGCCCAGGGTGTCGTTGATGACCTTGAAGTCGTCGAGGTCGAGGAAGACGACCGAGACCGGCCGCAGGTCGCGGGCGTGCAGCTGCAGGGCGTGCTCCAGGCGGTCCAGGAACAGCGCCCGGTTCGCCAGCCCGGTCAGGCCGTCGTGGAAGGCCTGGTGGCGCAGCTCGGCCTCGCGGGTGGCCAGTTCGGCGGCGAGGCGGGTGTTGTCGCGCAGGGCCAGGTACTGCCGGGCCAGCAGCAGGCCGACGACGATGGCGGCGGTGAGCAGCTCCCCGCCGCCCAGGACCCGGCCGGAGACGGCCAGCCCCGCGGTGACGACGAGCGCGACCGCGACGGGCACGTAGGGGAGGAAGGCCGACCGGGTGCTCGGGACGCCGGCCGGGCGCTGGCGGGCGGCGCCCTCCACGGCCGTGCCGGCGACGGGGTCGCGTCGGGTCAGCGCGGCCAGCCCGATGAGCAGGAAGCCGGCTATCCAGCCCAGGTCGATGGAGCTGCCCACGTAGGCGCCGGTGGCGGCCACGTAGGCGAAGCCGCTGTCGGCGACGCTGAAGGAGGTCAGGCCCAGCCCGACCAGCACCAGCGGGGTCCGGCCGGTGGTCGTGCGGGCCAGGGTGAGCACGATCAGCGTGACGACCAGGACGTCGAGCACCGGGTAGGTGACGAGGAGGGCGGAGGTGAGCGTGTCCTCGGTGATGTCGTAGCTGACGACGGCGCCCAGGGCGGTCTCCCAGCTGACCAGGCCGACCGCGGTCGAGGTCATCAGGGCGTCGAGGGTGCGCTGCCAGCGGCCGGTGCGGCCGTCGTCGGTGGGGTGCAGCAGCAGGGACGCGGTGGCCAGCAGCGGGAAGGCCACGAAGCCGACGTCGGCCACCGACGGGAAGGGGGCCTCGCCGCCCTGCACGACCTCGACCCAGGACCAGTACGCCTGGCCCAGCGTCCAGCAGCCGGTCCCGGCGCTGAGCAGCGCCCAGGACCAGCGGGTCCGCCCGGCGTGCCGGGTGGTCCGCCACGCGGTGAGACCGGTCGCGACCAGCCCGGAGCCGAGCTGTGCGAGGTTGGAGGTGAAGCGGTCGAAGGACTCCGCGGGGCTCCACAGAGCCGCGATCTGGCAGCCGACCAGCACCAGCACGACCGCCACGACGGCAGCACGAGGGGGGGCCATCGGCCACCGGTGCGATCCCCGCTGCATGAGGAGTCCTCTCGACACGGACCCGAGTGGTCCGCACGGAGATCATCGGCCGACCGGGCTCGGCGGCTCATCCCCCGCAGGGGTGACTCCCGGTGACGTCCCCACGACAGGTGGTGCTGGTCAGCGCCGCCCCAGCCGGCGCCGCCGCCGGGCCCGTTCGGCCGTGGCGTCCGTCGCCGGCCGGGGGCGCCGCACCCGAGACAACCGGCTCCGGGCCCGCAGCGGCAGGTCGATCGCCACGGGCGCGGCCCACCCCCGCCAGACCGACAGCACCCGGAGTCCCGCGACCAGCACGATGACCAGGGCCGCCACCGGCAGCGGCGGCAGGTCCAGCGGACCGGCGAGCACCGTGAGCGCGCTCGCGCCGAGCAGGGCGGCGACCGCGTTGTACGGCCCGGGCTGCACGATGTCGGCCCGCTGCGCCAGCAGGACGTCCCGGATGACCGCGCCGCCGACCGCCGTCACCACGCCGATGAACACGACGCTCGCGCTGGGCAGCCCGGCCAGCTGGGCCTTCTGCGCACCGATGACGGTGAAGAAGCCCAGCGTGAGCGCGTCCAGACCGACCAGCAGCCCGGTCGCCCGGGACAGCCAGCCGGAGAAGAAGAACGTCACCATCGCGGTGATCGCCACGGTGGGCAGGTAGGCCGGGTTGGTCAGCGCCACCACCGGGACGCCGAGCAGCACGTCCCGGATCAGCCCGCCACCGAGCCCACCGGAGACCGCGAGCAGCAGCACCCCGGACACGGCGAAGCCCTCACGGGCGGCCAGCAGGCCGCCGGTGAGGGCGCCGATCACGATCGCGGTGAGGTCGACCGCGGCGGGGACCCGCAGCGCCTCGTCGGCCGCGACGTCCGCGGTGACCTGGAGGAGGGCTGCCGTGGTGCTCACGGTGGCCCATCCTCCCGCCCCGCCGCGGCAGAGGAAGCTGTACACCCCTCATCCGGGCCAGGAGGGGGTGTAGAGCTTCCTTTGCCGAAGCGGGTCTTGCCGAAGCGGGTCTTGCCGAGGCGGGTCTTGCCGAGGCGGGCTACTGGGCGGGGGCCATCTCCAGGTCGATCGCCGTCGCGTCCGGGGTGTCGACGGCGGACTCGCCGGCCGGCGCGGCGGCACGCACCCGCGCGTCCTCGGCGGCCATGACGTCCTGGCGGTCGCCCTCGCGCTCGACGATGGAGGACTTGACCCACGCCTCCGGGATGGCGAAGGCGTCGACCAGCGTGCGCATGTGCGGGCGCAGCTCCTTGAGCAACTGGTTGACCGCGCCGGTGACGGCCTTGGACCGGGTCGGGGTGAGCCGGCCGTGCTCCAGGAACCAGCCCTTGTCGGCCTCGATGGTGCTCAGGGCGTACAGGTCGCAGACCTTGGACAGCAGCGCCCTGGCCGCCGGGTCCGTCGTCCGCTCGATGCCGGCGACGAAGCCCTCCAGCACGATCCGGTCGATGTGCGTGGACGCCGTCCGCAGGACGTGGTCCTGGACGTCGTTGAAGATGTCGAAGGGCTTGATCCCCTTGGTCGCAGCACCCTTGCGCAGCCGCTTGATCGCGCCGTCCAGGGTGTGCTTCTCGCGGTCCTCGAAGGTCCGCAGCTGCCAGCCGCGGTCCAGCAGCGAGACGTCCTCGTCCCGCCCGGGGACAGCGTCCACCAGCCGGGCGATGAGCGACCGGGCGGCGGTGCGCTCCAGCACGGTCTCCCGGACCTGGTCGGCGACGAACTGCGCCTTGCCCCAGCCGTCCAGGGAGCCGAAGGCGTCCCGGTACCCGGTGAGCAGGCCCTTGGCGACCAGCTGGAGCAGGACGGTGTTGTCGCCCTCGAACGTGGTGAAGACGTCGGTGTCGGCCTTGAGCGCCGGCAGCCGGTTCTCCGCGAGGTAGCCCGCGCCACCGCACGCCTCACGGGCCATCTGGATGGTGGACGTGGCGTGCCAGGTGTTGGCCGCCTTGAGCCCGGCGGCGCGGGACTCGAGCTCCCGCTGGGCCCCCTCGTCGACGTCCTCCGCGCCCTGCACGTCGTGCATGGTGGAGACCAGCTCCTCCTGGGCGAAGTGCAGCGCGTAGGTCTTCGCCAGTGCCGGCAGCAGCTTGCGCTGGTGCACCAGGTAGTCGTTGACCACGATCTCGCGGTCCTCGCCGGGGGCGGCGAACTGGCGGCGGACGTCGCCGTAGCGGACGGCGATCTCCAGCGCGAGCTTGGTCGCCGAGCCCGCGGACCCGCCGACGCTCACCCGCCCGCGCACCAGGGTGCCGAGCATGGTGAAGAAGCGTCGGGTCTCGTTCTCGATGGAGGAGGAGTAGGTGCCGTCGGCGGCGACCTGGCCGTAGCGGTCCAGCAGCATGTCGCGGGGGACGCTCACGTGGTCGAAGGACAGCCGGCCGTTGTCCACGCCGTTGAGGCCGGCCTTGGCGCCGTCGTCCCCGATGGTGACGCCGGGCAGCGGGGCGCCGGCCTCGTCGCGGATGGGCACCAGCCAGGCGTGCACGCCGTGCCGCTGCCCGCCGCTGACCAGCTGGGCGAACACGACGGCCATCCGGCCGTCCGCCGCGGCGTTGCCGATGTAGTCCTTGCGCGCGGACTCGTGCGGGGTGTGCAGGTCGAAGGTCTCGGTGGCCGGGTCGTAGGTGCACGTGGTGCGCAGCTGCTGGACGTCGGAGCCGTGCCCGGTCTCGGTCATCGCGAAGCAGCCCATGAGCTCCCCGGAGATGATGTCGGGCAGGTAGGCGGCGTGCTGGCGCTCGGTGCCCAGCAGGTGCACCGCCCCGCCGAACAGGCCCCACTGCACCCCGGCCTTGACCATCAGCGACAGGTCGCCGAAGGCGAGCATCTCGATCGAGGTGACCGAGGCGCCGGAGTCCTCCTGGCCGCCGAACGCGCGGGGGAAGCCCAGGCTGGTGCGGCCGGTGGCGGCGAGGTCCTTGGTCAGGGCGGTGATCCGCTCGCGGGCCTCGGCGTTGGTCTCGCCGTAGACCGGGGCGTACTTGGCCTCGCCCAGCTGCTCGCGGGCATCCCGGCGGACCTGGGCCCAGCGACCGTCCAGCACCTCGGTGAGGCGGGCCGGGTCGACCGTGGTGGGGAGCGGGGTGCTGGTCATCGGTTCTCCTCCGTGGGGTGCTGCTGGGCGTGCGGGACGGTCGTGACGACGCCGGACAGTCCTGCCCAGGCGAGGTCGGTGAGGTGGGCGGTGAGCTCGGCGCGCGGCATGGGGTCCGGGGAGCGCAGCCAGCGGTCGGCCGCGGCGCGGACCAGGCCGACGAGCCCGTGGCCCCAGGGCTCGGCGGCGGCGGTGTCCCGGCCGGCCTGTTCCAGGGCGAGCGCGACGAGCCCGGCGGCCTGGTCCCCGACGAGCTCGGAGAGCCCGGCGATCGGGTCGGCGTCGGCGGCGCGGTCGGTGGGGGAGTGCACGACGAAGCGGTAGAGCTCCGGGTCGGCCTCGATGAAGGCGAGGTAGGTGTCGACGGCGGCGGCCACGAGCTGACGCGGCCGCTCGATGCCGGTCATCGCCTCGCGCAGGGCCCCCAGCAGCTGCTCGGCGACCTGGGCGCAGACCGCGAGGTGCAGCTCGCCACGGTCGGCGAAGTGCCGGTAGACGACGGTCTTGCTGGTGCCCGCGGCCGCGGCGATCTCGTCCATGCCGACGCCGGAGCCGTGCTCGGTGACGGCGGCCACGGTGGCCTGCACGAGCTGCTCGCGCCGGGCGCGGCGGTGCTCGTCCCACCGGGAGTCCCGGCGGTCGCGTGGCGGGGTCACTGCCGGCGCCGCGATCGTCTCGGCTTTCATGTGAACGACGGTACCTGGTACTTTCGGTACCGACAACGGCACCCACTCTCCCGGAGGCCCCTGTGACTCGCCAGGCCGCGATCGTCGGCGGGAACCGCATCCCGTTCGCCCGCTCCAACTCGAAGTACGCCCGCGCGTCCAACCAGGACATGCTCACCGCGACCCTCGACGGGCTGGTGGCGCGCTTCGGCCTGCAGGACCAGGCCGTCGGCGAGGTCGTCGCCGGCGCCGTCCTCAAGCACTCGCGCGACTTCAACCTGACCCGTGAGTCCGTGCTGGGGTCGCGGCTGTCGGCCGCCACGCCGGCCTACGACGTGCAGCAGGCCTGCGGCACCGGGCTGGAGGCCGCCGTCCTGGTGGCGAACAAGATCGCCCTGGGCCAGGTCGAGTCCGGCATCGCCGGTGGGGTGGACACCACCTCGGACGCGCCGCTGGCCGTCAACGAGGACCTGCGGCACGCCCTCATCGCGCTGAACAACGCGAAGACCCTCCCGCAGCGGCTCAAGGCGCTGTCCGGGCTGCGGCCCGGTCAGCTGGTGCCCGACGTCCCACGCAACGTGGAGCCGCGCACCGGGCTGTCGATGGGCGAGCACGCGGCCATCACGGCCAAGGAGTGGGGCATCACCCGGGAGGCCCAGGACGAGCTGACCGTCGCCTCCCACCAGCACCTGGCCGCCGCCTACGACCGGGGCTTCTTCGACGACCTGGTCACCCCCTACCTGGGCCTGACCCGGGACCAGAACCTGCGCCCGGACTCCTCGCTGGAGAAGCTGGCGACGCTGAAGCCGGTCTTCGGCAAGGGCGAGGGCGCCACCATGACGGCGGCCAACTCCACCCCGCTCACCGACGGCGCCTCCGCGGTGCTGCTGTCCAGCGACGAGTGGGCCGCCGAGCGGGGCCTGCCGGTCCTCGCACACCTGGTCGACGCGCAGACCGCCGCCGTGGACTACGTGCACGGCGGGGAGGGCCTGCTGATGGCTCCGGCCTACGCGATGCCGGTGATGCTGGCCCGCAACGGCCTGACGCTGCAGGACTTCGACCTGTACGAGATCCACGAGGCGTTCGCCTCCACCGTGCTGTCGACGATGAAGGCCTGGGAGGACCCGGCGTTCTGCGCGGAGAAGCTGGGCCTGGACGCCCCGCTGGGCCCGATCGACCGGAGCAAGCTCAACGTCCACGGCTCGTCCCTGGCCGCAGGGCACCCCTTCGCCGCCACCGGCGGACGGATCGTCGCCTCGCTGGCCAAGGCCCTGCACGAGATGGGCCCGGGCAAGCGGGGCCTGATCTCCATCTGCGCCGCCGGCGGCCAGGGCGTCGTCGCGATCCTCGAGTCCTGAGAGAGAGAAGGAGCACCCCCGTGAGCGACTGGTACCGCGACTTCGCCAACTCCGGCGTCGGCACGACCATCACCAAGCAGTTCGGCCTGCCCCGCCCCGCGGTGCTGCGCCGGTACGCCCCCGGCGACCCGCTGCTGCCGGGTCCCGCCGTCATCGGGTCCGCCGGGGAGGGCCGGCTGCGCGAGGAGCTGACCTCGCTGCTGACCGAGGCCGGGGTGACGGTGCTGTCCCCGGCCGCGGACACCGAGAAGCTGTCCGCCGTCCTGCTGGACGCGACCGGGCTGACCACGCCGGCCGACCTGGCGTCGGCGCACGACTTCCTCGCCCCGGCGGTCAAGCGGCTGCGGCCCAACGGCCGGGTGCTCGTGCTGGGTGACCCGCCGAGCGAGACGACGTCCCCGGCGCAGTCGGCCGCTCGGCAGGCCCTCGACGGGCTGGTCCGGTCGATCGGCAAGGAACTGCGGGCCGGCGCCACCGCCAACCTGGTGTACGTCCCGTTCGGTGCCGAGGCCTCGATCGCCAGCCCGGTCCGGTTCTTCCTGTCCGGCCGGTCGGCCTACGTCGACGGCCAGGTCGTCACGGTGTCCCCGGCCGACCTGCCAGCCGGTGAGGACGTCGACCGGCCGCTCGCCGGCAAGGTCGCCGTCGTCACCGGGGCCGCGCGTGGGATCGGCGCGGCGATCGCCCGCACCATCGCCCGGGACGGCGCCCACGTGGTCGCCGTCGACGTGCCCGCTGCCGGGCAGGCGCTGGCCGGGGTCGCCAACGAGATCGGCGGGACGGCGCTGCAGCTGGACATCACCGCGCCCGACGCGGCCGCCCGGCTGGTGGAGCACCTGCGGGAGCGGCACGGCGGGGTGGACGTGGTGGTGCACAACGCCGGCATCACCCGGGACAAGCTGCTGGTCAACATGGACACCGCGCGCTGGAACTCGGTGATCGCGGTGAACCTGCAGGCCCAGCTGGACCTCACCCAGGCCCTGCTGGACGCCGACGGCGTGCTCCGGGACGGCTTCCGGTTCGTCTGCGTCAGCTCGACCAGCGGCATCGCGGGCAACCGCGGGCAGACCAACTACGCGGCGTCCAAGGCCGGGATCATCGGCATGGTGCGGGCGTTCGCGCCCGGGTTCGCCTCCCGCGGGGGCGCGATCAACGCCGTCGCACCGGGCTTCATCGTCACCGAGATGACCGCGAAGATGCCCTTCGGCACCCGCGAGGTCGGCTCGAGGATCAACTCGATGCAGCAGGGCGGGCTGCCGGTCGACGTCGCCGAGACGATCGCCTGGCTGTCCCAGCCGGGGTCCGGCGGGGTCAACGGCCAGACCGTGCGGGTCTGCGGCCAGAGCATGCTGGGCGCCTGATGGGCACCCCCGTGGTGCTGTCCTCGGCGCCGTCGATGGCCAAGCTCTTCGCCCAGGCGGCGGTGACCGCGCGCGGGCGCGGTGGGTCGCTGCCCGACACCCACCTGGCCCGGGTCGCCGTCGAGGTCGACCCCGGGCAGGTCGCGGACTACGCGCAGGTGTGCCGGTTCCCCCTGGCCGACACGCTCCCGCCGACGTTCCCGCACGTGCTGACCTTCCCGCTGCAGGTCGCCCTGATGGCCGACCGGGCGTTCCCGCTGGCGCTGCCCGGGCTGGTCCACGTGCGCAACCGGGTGGACGTCGTCCGGCCGGTCGGGGTGGGGGAGCGGCTGGACCTGGAGGTGTGGGCGGACGCGTTCGCCCCGCACCGGTCGGGTGCGACGGTCGACCTGGTCGCCTCGGTGCGGTCCCGGGGTGACGAGGTGTGGCGTGGGCGCTCGACGTACCTGGCCCGTGGGGCGACGGCGCCCGGTGCGCCGGCCGACGTCCCCGAGCTGACCATCGGCGAGGTGTCGGAGGCGGCCGTCTGGCGAGTGCCCGACGACGCCGGCCGGCGCTACGCCAAGGTCTCCGGTGACGTGAACCCCATCCACCTGTCCGGCCTGACCGCCAAGGCCTTCGGGTTCAAGCGGGCCATCGCGCACGGCATGTGGGTCAAGGCCCGAGCCCTGGCCGCGCTGAGCGGGCGGCTGCCGGAGGCGTTCTCCGTCGACGTGGCGTTCCGCAAGCCGCTCTTCCTGCCCTCGACCGTCGCGTTGTCGACGGGTGCGCGAGAGGGCGGGTGGGACCTGGCGGTGCGGGCGCAGGCGGCCGGGACCGACCACGTGCTGGGCAGGGTCCGTCCACTCTGAGCCCTCACGCCCGTGCGACGGCGGGCCTGGGCAGCGGCACAATCCAGATCCAATCGGTCTCATGACGATCTGGTGACGTCCTGCACCAGGCCCGCGGCGAGGGTGCCTCACTGCCCCACCTGCGTGGTCTGGTCTCGCAGCTGTCGCACGGCAGCGCGCGCCCGGCGTCCCGGGCCGACCGGGGGAGCCCGCCCATGCCCGTCTCGTCCTCGTCCCGCCGCGTGCTCGGCCTCCTCGCCGCCGGCACGATCGGGGTGTCCGGCGCCCTGCTCGGGTCGATCGGTGTCGCGTCCGCCGCTCCGGCCCCCGTCCCCACCCCCGTCGTGGACGGGAGCGACGGTGACCAGGTGCTCGCGGAGACGACCGCGGCCGCGTCCACCGTCTCCTTCGCCGTGCCCGCGGGCGTCTGCGCGGTGCGGTTCGCCGTCGCGGGCGGCTCGGGCGCCGTCGCCGGGTCCCAGGGCGGCGCCGCCGGACTGGTCGCCACCACGGTGCGGGCGAGCGTCGGCCAGTCCTTCACCCTCGTCGGTGGCGACGCGGCGATCCCGCCCGGGGTGGACGGGCAGCAGTCCACCGTCACCGGTGGCAACGGGTTCAGCATCACCGCCGCCGGCGGGTCCGGGACCTCGACGCCCAGGGCCGCCAACTCCCTCAGCCCGAACGCCGTCTCCATCGAGGCCGACAACGCCGTGGACGGCTCGACGGCCGGGACCCAGTTCGCCGGTGGACCCGGCGTGTCCCTGGCGGTGGGCGTGGCCTGCCCGAAGGCGCCGGAGTCCGTCTCGGCCCGTGGCGCGGACGGTTCGGTGCAGCTGCGGTTCTCCGTGCCGGTGGACGACCCGGACGAGCCCCTCGACGACGACCTCTCCTTCATGGTGTCGGTCGACGGCGGGAGCTTCCGGTCGCTCCCCGTCACGTCCGTCGACCCGACGATCCGCGAGGTCGCCGGCACGGTCGGCGGGCTGACCAACGGCACGCCGCACACGTTCGCGGTGCGGACCGTCTCCTACATCGGGTCCAGCGCACCGACGGCGACGCGGACCGCCACCCCGTACCTGCCCATCGGGGCGCCGCAGGGGCTGACGGTGACCCGCACGGACACGACGGCGACGGTGTCGTTCTCCGCGCCGACCACTGCGGGGACCTACGCCCTGGATGGCTACAGCGTCGGGTACGGCGGTCGGGAGATGGGGGACGAGGCGTGCCGTCTGCCCGTCGGGGTCACCACGTGCACGTTCCCGCTCCCCGCAGGTGCTGACGTGAGCATCACGGTGTTCGCCCTGGATGCCGGGTTCCAGTCGAGCCTCCCGGCCACCGTGCAGTCACCTCCCGTCGTGCCGGCGACCGTGCCGACGAAGGACGACGGCGACATCACGGGCCCGGCGGGCCCGATCACCGCGGTGCAGGCCGGGCAGGAGCTGACCCTGCAGGGGCTCGGGTTCGCGCCGCTCTCGACCGTGCAGCTGACCCTCTTCTCCGCTCCGGTCAGCCTGGGGACCACCGTCACCGACGCCGACGGCAGGTTCTCCGTGCGGGTGACGCTGCCGGCGGGTCTCACGGCGGGCACCCACACCCTGGTGGCCACGGGCATCAACCCCGACGGGACCACCCGCTACCTGGTCACCACGGTGACCGTGGCTGCCTCCGGCGACGGTGTCGCCGGGGCCCCCGCTCTGGCCGCCACCGGCGCCGACACCGCCGTCCCGTTGGCCGGGGGTGTGGCGGCGTTGCTGGTCGGTGCCGGCCTGCTCGTCGGTGCGCGCCGCCGCAGCTGACCCACCCGTAGGCCCGACGGCCCCGTCCCCATCCGGGGGCGGGGCCGTCCTCGTGTCCTGCCTCGGCCGGGACGGGGTGAACGGGTCGTTCCGCTCGCCACCAGCTGAGAACTGGGCACGTTGCGCCGAAGAGTGCGGGGCGAGGGCACCTGATGACGGCCTCTCGTCGGCAGCCTGCGGGCAGAACATGACCGTGGATTGCCGTTTCCCTAGGCAGGTAACGATCGCATAACGCGACATCCCACCTGTGCGTCGCGTGAGCGGCCGGTGACGATCCGCATGGTCTGGTTCCTCCGCCACCGGGTCCCGGCGGCACGAGCCCGGGGTCCCCGGGTCCTCACGGGGGAGCCCCGCACATGCGCTTCACGTCTCCGTCCCGCCGTGCACTCGGCCTGGTGGCCGCGTCCACGATCGGGATGTCCACGGCTGTCCTCGGCGTCACCGGCGTGGCCACGGCCGCCCCTGTCGTGGGAGTCCCGCTCGCGCCGATCTCCGTCGCGACGTTCAACGGCGACACCAGCCTGACGGTCCCCGCCGGCTACTGCACGGGCGTCTCGACCGTCCTGGGTGCAGAGGGCGGCGGCAAGCCCGCGACGAACACCAACGGCGAGGACCCGGACAGCCTCGAGGTCTACCTCGTCGTGCAGCCCGGCCAGGTCTACACCCTGGCCGCGGGTGCCGCCGGCGGCGACGCCACGACGGGGAACGGCGCCGGCGGCGTCAACAGCGCCTTCTCCGGCGTCAACGGCGGGCTGGGGCAGAACGCGGGCGGTGGCGGCGCGGGCTCCGTGCTGGCACTGGGTGGGGAGCCCGTCGCGACCGCCGCGGGCGGCGCCGGCGGTGGCGCCGGGGCAGGCGCCGGTGGTGGCACGACGGGTGTCTCGCCCTCCGCGGTCGTCCAGGAAGGCCGCACGCCCCAGGTCACCGAGGGCTCCACGGCCACCGGTGCGGGCTCGGTCACCTTCCAGATCCAGCCGTGCGCGGCCCCGTACAGCCCGACCCTCGTCGGTCTCACGGCCGGCAACGGCACGGCGGCCGCGACCTTCATCCCGGCCGGCCGGGACGAGCGGACCGCAGCTCCCTCCGGGTACGAGTACGCGGTGAACGGGGGCGACTGGGTCCCGCTGACCCCGGCCCAGGTCACGGCTTCCCAGTTCGACGTCCCGAACCTCACCAACGGCACGTCCTACTCGGTGACCATGCGCTCCCTCTCCGCTGCCAACGGGCCCGGCGAGGTGTCCACGGCGAGGACCGTGACGCCGTACGCGCCCATCGGCTCGGCGACCATCACCTCGGTGAAGACCGCCCCCGGCGCCATCACGGTGACGTGGGCCGCCCCGACCACGGTGGGCACCTACGCCCGCGGCGGGTACGAGGTCTACGTCAGCAGCGAGGAGCTCTTCGGCCTCGGGTGTGACGCCGAGGCATCGGAGACCTCCTGCACGTTCGCCGCCGAGCCCGGCGTCGACTACCGGATCGTCGTCGTCGCGCTGGACTCCGAGGGCCACGCCGACCCCGTCGGTTCTGCCCCGAAGAACAGCGGCGTCGTGCCGGGCCTCTCGGTCCCCACCGCCGTCCCCACCAAGGACGACGGTGACGTCCGTGGCCCTGCCGGCCCCATCACCTCGCTCACCGCGGGCCAGAAGGTCACCCTCATCGGGGAGGGCTTCCTGCCCTTCTCCGACGTCCAGCTGACCGTCTTCTCCAGCCCCGTCAGCCTGGGCACGGTCGAGACCGACCAGGACGGGAAGTTCTCCGTCGAGGTCACCATCCCGGCCAACCTGACCAACGGCACGCACAGCCTGGTCGCCACCGGCGTCGCGCCGGACGGCTCCACCCGGAACCTGGTCATCACGGTGACGGTCTCGGGCGGCGTCGCCACCCTGGCGAACACCGGCTTCGACACCGCCGTCCCGCTGACCGGTGGGGCGCTCGCCCTGCTGGCCGGTGCGGGGCTGCTGGTCGGCGCCCGTCGCCGCAGCAACTGACCCACCCGTAGGGCCGACGGCCCCGTCTCCCACCCGGGAGGCGGGGCCGTTCGGCGTCCCGCGGCGCGTTGAGGCTGCGGAACGGCAACGGCGCCACGCCCGGGGACGGCGTGTCGACGGTGTCGTCCTGCGGTCTCAGGCGGACAGCGTGCGGACGTCGGAGACGCCCAGGACCCGCTCGTAGTGGCCGATGAGCTCGTCGCCGAGTCGGCCCCACGTGCGGTGCGAGACGGAGGTGCGGGTGCGGGCGGCGGCAGCGCGGAGGGCGAGCCGGTCGTCGCGCAGGCCCTCCACCTGGGCGGCGAGCACGTGCGGGTCGTCGCCGGCCCACAGCCAGCCGTTCTCGCCGTGGCGCACCAGGTCCAGCGGGCCGCCCGAGGCCGCGACCAGCGCCGGGACGCCGGCGGCGAGCGCCTCCTGCACGGCCTGGCAGAACGTCTCGTCGGCGCCGGGGTGCACCAGCAGGTCCAGTGAGCTGACCAGGGCGCCGAGGTCGGAGCCGGTGACCCGGCCGGCGAACACCGCCCGGGGGAGGGCGCGCTGCAGTGCCCGGCGCTGCGGCCCGTCGCCGACGACGACCAGCCGGACCCCCGGCAGCTGCGACAGCGGTCCGAGCAGGTGCAGCCGCTTCTCCACCGCCAGCCGTGCCACCGTGCCGACCAGCAGCTCGCCGCGCGGGGCCAGGTCGGCGCGCAGCTGCGCCGATCGCTGGCGCGGTGCGAACTGCTCCAGGTCCACCCCGCGCGCCCACAACGCCAGCGGCCCGATGCCGTGCGCCCGCAGCAGGGCCAGCGTGGCCGAGGAGGGCGCCAGTGTCAGCGCCGCCCGGTCGTGCACCGAGCGCAGCCACCGCCACGTCGTCGTCGAGCCGCCGGGCACCCGGTAGCGGCCGGCGTAGGCGGCCAGGTCGGTCTGGAACACCGCGACGGCCGGGATGCCGCGCTGCTGGGCTGCCCGCGCCGCGGCCGAGCCGAGCACCGCCGGCGAGGCCAGGTGGACCACGTCCGGGCGGACCTCGTCGAGCAGGTCGCCCACCTCGGAGGTGGGCGCGGCCAGGGGCAGTTCCCGGTACCGGGGCAGCCGCACCGCCCGGACGGCGTGCACCGGCACCCGGGCCCCGCAGCGGGACTCGTAGGAGGCGCCCGACGGCGCGATGACCACGGGTTCGTGGCCGCGCAGGGCCAGGTGGTCCGCGGCGCGCAGCACCGAGGTGACCACGCCGTTGACCGCGGGGGTGAAGGTCTCGGACACCAGGGCGACGCGCATGGCACCACGACACCGTGCCCACATCGCCGGACGGTGACCAGCGGCTGACGCGTCAGCGCCGACCCGGCGACGATCACGGGCCCCCGGGCCGGCCGCGGCCGCGGGATAGGGTCGTCGGCGCCGGGAGGGCTCGCCTAGTGGCCGATGGCGGCGGTCTTGAAAACCGCTAGGGGTGAAAGCTCCTCGAGGGTTCGAATCCCTCGCCCTCCGCCACTGACGACACGGCCCGGTCGCCGGGCTCGTGGCCGGGCCGAGGGCTCAGCCCAGGGACCAGTACGAGGCTTCGCCCGAGGTGATCGTGGGCTGGTACGTCACCTTGACCTTGGAGGTGCCCACCGCGTCGGCGGGGGAGGCGTCCAGGCACTCCTGCCACGTCACGGGCTGCCCGGGTGCGGGGACGGCCACCGCGGGCTCCCGCAGCTCCGAGGTGCCGTCGCACCCGGAGACGCCGGGGAGGGTCTCACGCTGCGGACCGACGAGGTCGACGAGGAACGAACCGGCCACGACCGGGAGGGAGCTGGCCTCGACGCCCTCGGTGACGCTGACGGACAGGGTGACCAACACCAACCGGCCGTTGGCCGATGCGACCCCGGGGACCAGGGCCGCGACCTCGGCCGCAGCGTCGAGGTCCACCGCGTCGACCGTCACGGTGAACCCGCCGTCGAAGGGGACGGCCTGACCGACGGGGTACCCGTCGACCCGGGGGTCGGTCGCCACGGGTGCTGCCGGGACGGAGATCCGGGGGCTGATCGGCGCGGCCGCCGACGTCGACGCCGCCGTGGACGTCGACGTGGCCGGGGTGGCGGCGTCGGACGTGGACGAGGCGGTGGCGCACCCCGCGAGGACGAGCAGCGTCGCCGCCGCCATCGGGGCCAGGGTCAGCAGACGCATGCCCACAGCATGACTCAGGGCGCTGGGCGCAGGTCCTCCACCTTGATGACGCGGCTCGCCGGGTAGGCGCTGACCACGGTCTGGCCGTTGGTCGTCGTCTGCACGTGGGTGAAACCGTCGCGCAGGACCACCTGCCGGTCGGCGAGGACCGCGATCTGGTTGCCCGACCCCACCGGGGCCAGGTAGACGGTGCCCAGCAGGACAGGACCGAGGCCGAGGTCGGTGAGGTTCACGTCCAGCATTCTCCCCGCCCCGGTCAGCGTGCCCCGGTCGGTCCGCCCCCCGAGCGCCCACGGCGCCGGTGCTTGGGCCGGTCCGAGGGCGGCGGCCCGCCGTCGGAGCCGCGGCCGCGGTCGGCGCGGTCGTGCGCCTTGGGGTCCTGTCGGCCACCGGCGCCGACGTCGGACTTGCGGGGCTTGCGCCCCCCGGTCGCCCCACCAGCGGACGACGCGGCGGAGGCGCCGGTGCGACCACGTCCGCCGCCGCCACCGGAACGTCCCCGGGCCGGCGCGTCGGACCGGGACGGCTCGCGCGGGGGACGACGGTCCCCGGTGGCCGGCCGGCCGGCCGGCCGGGTGCCGCAGTCGCGGCAGGTGGTGAACCAGGGCGCGATGCCGGCGCCGCACTGGGTGCAGCGGGCGGCGGTGGACAGCGTGATGGCCTCGGGCAGCAGCTCGGTGATCCGGGCCGCGCACTTCTCCTCGACCCGGGCGGCGTCGTCGCTGGTCAGCCCGGCGACGCCGGGGAACGAGCGCAGCAGCGTCTGGGCCTCGCGGGCCTGCGCGGCGGCCTGCTCGAACTCCTGCACGGCGCCGCCGCTGGGCAGCGCGGGCAGCACCAGGTCGCGGCTGACCTGCAGCCCGGCCTCGTGCTGCAGCGCGGCACGCGCGAGGGCCAGCCAGCGCACCCGGCGCGGCGGGTCGTGGTCGATGGCCAGGTTGATCAGCCGCCAGACCGTCCACAGGTCGGTCGCCAGCGGGCCGCGCAGCATCGGCAGCAGCGCCTGCACCCGGATGATCAACCCGGTGACGTCGTCCGGCGTCATCGCCTCGGTCTTGGTGGCCGTGCGGGCCCACAGCGACCAGCGGGTCAGCGCCTCGGGCAGGTCGACGGCCTCGAAGGCGCCCAGGTCCTCGAGCTCGGGGCGCAGCCGGGGCTTGCGGTTGGGCAGGTCGCTCATCACGTCGCCGCGGGCCACGGCGGCACCGGCGACGACGAGGGCGGGCACCGGTCGCAGGCCCTGCACCCCGCCGAGGACGCCGACCTGGCCGTGCCCGGTGAGCCCGTAACGACCGGCGCGGCCGGCGATCTGGGCGGCCTCCCAGGTGCGGAGGGGACGCAGTTCGGTGCCGTCGTACTTGGTGGTCTCGGCGAAGAGCACCGTCGTCGCCGGCACGTTGATGCCGTGCCCGATGACGTCGGTGGTGACCAGCACCTCGAGCTCGCCGCGGGTGAAGCGGTCGATGACGTCGCGCCGGGTGGCCGGGGGCAGCGCGCCGTAGAGGACGCCGACCTTGCCCGGGCGGTGCGGGTCCAGCTGCGCGGCGACGGCGTAGACGGTCTTGCGGGAGAACGCGACGACGAGGGTCTGCTCGCGGACCTGGGCGGGCTTCACCGGCGCGTGCAGCACGTCCAGGCGGGACAGCCGCTTGTGGTTGACCACAACGACCTGCTCGGCGTCGGCGACCAGCGGGCGCAGCAGCAGCAGCGCCTCGGCGGCGGAGATCAGGTGCATCTCGCGGTACTCGCCGGTCAGCAGCAGCCGGGCCCAGTGGTGGCCGCGGTCGGGGTCGGCGACCCAGTGCGACTCGTCGAGGACCAGCAGGTCACCGCGGGAGGGTGCCTTCTCCACGGTGCAGCAGACGATCGGCGCGTGCGGGTCGATCTCCTCCTCACCGGTGGACAGACCGACCGTGCCGGCGGGGAGCTGGGCCGAGAGCTTGGCGTAGGCCTCGTGGGCGAGCTGGCGCAGCGGTGCCGCGTAGACGCCGGAGCCGGCGGCCGCGAGGGCCTGCAGCGACTCGTAGGTCTTGCCCGAGTTGGTCGGGCCCAGGTGGAACACGACGTGCTCGGGCCGGGTGGTGCGGACCGGCAGCGCGGGCTCGGCGCCGTCGACCCAGGTCTGCTGGGCCCGTCGCTCGTCGCGGGCCTGGGTCTTCTCGGCGGCCTTCTCCGCGGAGCGGGCCGCGGCCTTGGTGGCGGTGCGCTGCGCGGGGGTGCGCACCCGGCGGCGGGACGCGGGGGAGGGAGGAGGTGTCACGGTGTCCTTCGGGTGTGCAGGCCCTCCGGTGGGCGGGGCCTCGGGTGTGCGGAGCATCGGGTTCGGGGGGTCGGCGCAGGACTGCGCTCGGGACCTCGCCCGGCACAACCGCGGCGACCGCGGATCTGTGCCCAGGTCCACGGTCCCACACCGGGTACCCCCGCGGGGTGAGGACGCCGGACGGCGCCCTCAGCTGGGCGTCCGTGGTGCCGATGACCCGGTCGTGCTGCTGCCTGCCTCCCTGCGTGCCCGCGAACCCGCGGCGGCTGCGCGTGCCTCCGTGCTGGTGGTCGTGGCGGCCGCCGTCGTCACCGCGTGGTCGGCCTTCCTGGACCCCAGCAACGCCGGTCTGGTGAGCCAGGTCGGGTGCTGGAGCGTGGTCGCGGTGCTGCTGGCGTCGGCCCTGACCTGCCGGACCGGGGACCCCGTCCGACTCGACGCCCACGGGGTGCTGCTGCTGGTCCCGACCGCCGGCGCCCTCGCGGTGAACGCGCTGAACCTGCTCACCCGGGACACCTCGGCCGCGGCCCAGGTCTTCCTCGTCCTGCCCGTCCTGCTCGCCGCCACCCAGCTGCGCGCCCGGGGCGCCGTGCTGGTCACGGCCGTGGCGATCGGCGGGAACGCCGTCGTCGTCGCACTGCTGCAGCCGGTCGTGGACGGCCTCGGCGACATCGTCTTCGTCGGCGCCGCGATGGCGACGGTGACCGCGGTGCTGGTGCAGGCCGAGGACCGCAAGGAACGGCTGATGGCCGCCCTGGAGGCGCAGGCCTCGGTCGACACGCTCACCGGCCTGGTCACCCGCCGGGTCTTCGACGACGCCCTGAGCCACGCCCTGGCCACCCGCGCCGACGGCGCGGCCCTGGTGCTGGTCGACGTCGACGGCTTCAAGCAGGTCAACGACGGCCACGGCCACCTCGCCGGGGACGACGCCCTGGTGCACCTGGCGGCCGTGCTGCGCGCCAGCATCCGGACCACCGACAGCGTGCTGGGCCGCATCGGCGGCGACGAGCTGGCCGTGGTGCTGCCCGGCTGCACCGTGGAGACCGCGGTGGAGCGGGCCGAGGAACTGGTCCGGGCGGTGCGGGCCGCGCCGCTGACCCTGGTGGACGGGACCATGCTGGCGTTGAGCGTGAGCGTCGGGGTGGCCCAGGCCGCCGCGGCGGGGACCGGGCTGCGCGAGCTGTACGCGGCGGCCGACGCCGCCCTCTACGAGGCCAAGCGCGGCGGCCGGGACCAGGTCTCGGCCGGGGCCCGGCTGTGAGCAGCGGCCTGCCCGCGGGTCTGCGCGCCCGCCAGCCGGCGGGCGCCGCCCGGGTGTCGGCCGGACTGGTCGCCTTCAGCGGCCTGGTGCTGGTGCCGTGGGCGCTCGTCGCCCCGCCGCAGCTGGCCCCCGGCCCGATGACGGCCTTCGTCGTCCTCGGCCTGGGCATGGTCGCGGCAGCGGTCGGCATCCTCCGGGCGGACCCCGACCGGCTGGACCGCGCCGGCGTGCTGCTCCTGGTGCCGACGCTGGGCGCGGTCGCCAACGGCGTCTCCAACCTGGCGACGGCGGACTCCTCCGCGGCCGCCCAGGTCTTCCTGGTCGTGCCGGTGCTGCTGGGGGCCACCCAGCTGCGCGGGCCCGGCGCACTGCTCACCACCGGACTCGGGGTGCTCTCCAGCGGCACCGCCACCGTGCTGGTCGACCCCTCGGCGCAGGGCGTCACGGACGCCGTCGTCGTGGGTGCCGCCATGGTCGCCGTCACCGTCGCGCTGGTGTGGTCGGCGGACCGGCGCGAGCGGGCCTTCGAGGCACTGCACGTCCAGGCCACCGCCGACGGGCTCACCGGCCTGCTCCGGCGCCGGGCCGTGGACACCGCGCTGGGCTCGGCCCTGGCGCAGGGCCAGGTCGCGGTGCTGATGGTCGACGTCGACGGCTTCAAGCAGGTCAACGACGAGCACGGGCACCTGGTCGGGGACGACGCCCTGGTGCACCTGGCCGACGTCGTCCGCACCCAGGTCCGGCGCACCGACTGCGTGGTCGGCCGCCTCGGCGGGGACGAGCTGGTCATGGTGCTGCCCGGGTGCGCACCGGACCGGCTGGCCGAGCGGGCCGCGGACCTGGTGGCCGCCGTCCGCCGCTCTCCGCTGCTGCTGCCCGACGGCCGGCTGCTGCCGCTCACCGTCAGCGTGGGCGGCGCGCACGCACCCTCCGACGCCCTGGACCTGAAGGGCCTCTACCGCGCTGCGGACGACGCGCTCTACGCCGCCAAGCGGGCCGGTCGCGACCGGTCAGAGACCGCCGCCGGCACGCGCCTGCCCGCCTGAGACGGCACCCGGGTCGCCCAGCCGCCGTCCCGCGCCCAGCAGGGTGCGCCCGGTCAGCCGGCCGTCGGCCAGCCCCAGCGCGACGACGTCGTCGAACACCCGCTGGTCTCCGTGGGCGGCGGCGAACACCGCGTCCATCACCCGCGGCCACCGGCTGACCCACGACGCGAGGGTCGAGTGCCGCAGGTGGGTGCCCAGCCGTCCCTGCAGGGCCGTGCGGAACACCCGGCCGGCGTCGGCTCCGTGGGCCGCGGCGGCGCCGGCGAACGCCCCGGACAGCACCGCGTAGAAGATGCCCTCACCGGTCATCGGGTTGATCAGCGACTGTGCGTCCCCGGCCAGCAGCACCCGCCCGTCCGGGAGTCGGGGCCGGCCGGTGGACAGCGGCAGCCGGTGCGCCCGCAGCCCGGTCGGCTCGACGCCGGGCAGCAGCCGGTGCAGGCCCTCCAACAGCCCGGCCCGGGTCGCCCCGCCGCTGACCAGCTCCCCGTATCCCACGTTGGCCCGGCCGTCGCCGATCGGGAAGGACCAGGCGTAGGCCGGCCAGCGCTGCTCGGTGGTGGTGATGACCTGCACGCCCGGGTCGCCGGCCGGGGCGTACCCGCGCAGGGCGATGGCCAGCCGGTCCGGGCGGTTCGGGGCGATGCCCAGCGCCCGCCGGACGACGGACTCCGCGCCGTCCGCGCCGACCAGCACCCCGGCGGTGAGCACGCCGTCGACGTCCACGCCGTCCGGGCCGGGGGTGACCCGGCGGACGGTGTGCCGGCGGAACTGCGCCCCGGCGGCCAGCGCGGCGTCGAGCACCCGGCCGTCCAGCACCGCCCGGGGGACGACGACCGCCGGACGGTGCATCGTGCGCTCCACCGTCCGCCCGGACGGCGAGGTCAGCCGCAGCCGGGGGACCGCCGGGTACCCGGCGGTGACCGCGTCGACGTCGACGCCGAGGGCGGCCAGCACGTCCAGGGCCTCGGGGGCGACGCCGTCACCGCAGACCTTGTCCCGTGGGAACCCCGACCGGTCCAGGACCAGCACCGACGCCCCGTGCCGGCGGGCGGCCAGGGCGGCGGCCGCCCCGGCGGGACCGCCGCCGACCACGACGACGTCGAAGGACTCCACGTCCCGACGGTAGGTGGTCAGCCCTGGGCCGGCTTGGCCCACTTGCGCTGCGGGTGCTGGTAGCCGGCGACGAACTCCAGCAGGGCGTCGGCGCTGTGCACCACGCCCAGGGCGTCCAGGCGGCGGCCGTCCAGGTAGCCGTCGTCGACCATCCGGCGCAGCTGGGTGACCAGTGGCTGCCAGAAGTCGTCGACGTCCAGCAGCAGGGTGGGCTTGGCGTGCAGGCCGAGCATGCCCCAGGTCCAGGCCTCGAAGAGCTCCTCGAGGGTGCCGGCGGCGCCGGGCAGGGCGACGAAGGCGTCGGCGAGGTCGGCCATCGCGGCCTTGCGCTCGTGCATGGTGCCGACCACCCGCAGGTCGGTCAGCCCGGTGTGGGCGAGCTCGTCGTCGACCAGGTGCTGCGGGATGACCCCGACGACCTCGCCGCCGGCGGCCAGCGCCGCGTCGGCGACCACGCCCATCAGCCCGGCGCGCCCGCCGCCGTAGACGATCCCGACGCCGGCCCGGGCCAGGGACTCGGCGAACGTGGCCGCGGCGTGCTGGTGGGACGGCGGGCCGGACTGGGACCCGGTGAAGACGGCGATGCGCATGCCGCCATGGTGACGTGCTGGAACGGCCTGGCTGCAGGGCCCCACGCCGCGCGGAGCGCGACCAGGGCCCCACGCCGCGCGGAGCGCGACCAAGGCCCCACGCCGCGCGGTGCGCGACGTGGGGGGGCAGCCAGGCCGTTCCTCAGGAGGCGGGGGCGCCGTACGCGCGGGTGACCCACTCGGCGATGCAGACCGGCTTGTCGCCGCCCTCGCGCTCGATGACGACCGAGATCGTGTTCTGCACCCCGCCGGCGACCTCCTCGACGGACTTCAGCGTGGTCGTCGCCCGCACCCGCGAGCCGACCGGGACCGGCGCGGGGAAGCGGACCTTGTTGAGCCCGTAGTTCACGCCCATCACCGCGTCGCTGATCGTGTACGTCGCGGTGGCCAGCGGGACGGCCAGCGAGAGGGTCATGAACCCGTGGGCGATCGGCCCGCCGAAGGGGCTCTCGGCCTTGGCCCGCTCGACGTCGACGTGGATCCACTGGTGGTCACCGGTGGCGTCGGCGAAGGTGTTGACCGCCTCCTGGGTGATCTCGTACCAGTCGCTGGTGCCCAGCTCGGTGCCCTGGAGGCCGGCGATCTCGGCGATCGTCGTGGTGGTGGTCATGCGTCACTCCTCGGTGAGTACGTGGATCTCAGGTCGGGCTTGCGGATCTTGCCGGTGGCGGTCTTGGGCAGCTCGGTCACGAACCGCACCTGCTTGGGCACCTTGAACCCGGCCAGCTTCTCCCGCAGCGCGGCGCGCAGCGCCTCGGGGTCCTGCACCGCCCCGGGGGTGGGGACGACGACGGCCAGGCCGACCTCGCCCCAGCGCGGGTCCGGCACGCCGATGACGGCGACCTCGGACACCTCGGGCAGCTCCAGCATCGTGGACTCCACCTCGGCCGGGTACACGTTCTCCCCGCCGGAGATGATCATGTCCTTGTACCGGTCGCGGATGTAGAGGTAGCCGTCCGCGTCGGTGGAGCCGGCGTCGCCGGAGTGGTACCAGCCGTCGACCAGCACGGCGGCGGTCGCCTCGGGGGCGTCCCAGTAGCCCTGCATCAGGTTGGGGCCGCTCAGCAGCACCTCGCCGACCTCGCCGGGGTCGCACTCCGTGCCGTCGGGCCGCACCACCTTCAGGTCGACGAAGAACTGCTGCTTGCCGGCCGAACCGACCTTGGCGACGGCGTCGGCGCTGTCCAGCACCGTGCCGGCCGGGGCGGACTCGGTCATGCCGTAGGCCTGCTGCACGGTCACTCCGCGGTCCAGCCAGGTGCGCAGCAGCGGCAGGGGCAGGGGCGCGCCGGCGGCGGCCACGGTGCGCAGCGCGGTGAGGTCCAGCGTGCCGAAGCCCGGCTGCTTGCTCATCGCGTCGAGCATCGTGGCGACGGCGAAGAACGAGGTCACCCGCTGCTCGGCGACCACCTGCAGGGTGGCGGCCGGGTCGAACCCGCGGACCAGGACGACGCACCCACCGCGCAGCAGGGTCGGGTTGACCGAGCCGTTGAGCCCGCCGATGTGGAACAGCGGGGCCAGCCCGAGCGTGCGCTCGTCGCCGGTGAAGTCGAACCCGAGCACCTGGTTGAGGCAGGCCCAGGTCATGTTGCCGTGGGTGAGGGTCGCGCCCTTGGGCTTCCCGGTGGTGCCCGAGGTGTACATGACCAGGCAGACGTCGTCGTGCGTGACGGCCTCGTCCCGGCGCACCGGCTCGGCCGCCGCGACCAGTGCCGGCCAGTCCAGGGAGGCGGCGCCACCCTCGAGCGGCGCCTCGGCGGCGGCCCAGTGCGCGACGCCGGGCAGCTGCTCGGCCAGGACGTCGGCCGTCGTCCCGTGCTCGCGGCCGTGGACGACGACCGAGGCACCGGAGTGCTCCAGGACGTACCGGGCCTCCGGGGGCGAGAGCCGGGCGTTCACCGGCACCCACACCGCGCCGAGCTGGCCGCAGGCGTAGAGCAGGTGCAGCGCGGTGGGGTGGTTGGCGCCCAGCCAGGCGACCCGGTCACCCCGGCGGACGCCGAGGTCGTGCAGGGCCCCCGCGGTGCGCCGGACCTGCAGGGCGAGGTCGCGGTAGGTCGACGTCGTCCCCTCGAACCACAGCGCCGGCTTCTCCGGGGAGATCGCCAGCCGGCGCTCGGGCCAGGACCCGAGGCCCTGGTCCCTCACCGGAGCCCCAGGGCCCGGATCGCGTTCTCCTTGAAGATCAGCGGCTTGACCTCGGGCTTGATGTCCAGGGTCTCGAAGTCGGCCATCCAGCGCTCCGGCCGCAGCAGCGGGTAGTCCGACCCGAAGAGCACCTTGCGCTTGAGCAGGCCGTTGGCGGCCTTGACCAGCTGCGGCGGGAAGTACTTCGGCGACCAGCCCGACAGGTCGATGTAGACGTTGGCCTTGTGCGTGGCGATGGAGATCGCGCTGTCCTGCCAGGGCACCGAGGGGTGCGCCATGATGATCGTGAGGCCCGGGAAGTCGGCGGCGACGTCGTCGAGCAGCATCGGGTCGGAGTAGCGCAGCTTGATCCCGCGCCCGCCCGGCAGGCCCGCGCCGATCCCGGTCTGCCCGGTGTGGAACAGCGCCGGGACGCCGAGGCTCTGCAGCTCCTCGTAGAGCGGGTAGACCGCCCGGTCGTTGGGCTCGAAGGCCTGGATCGAGGGGTGGAACTTGAACCCGCGGACGTCGTGCTGCTCCACGAGCTTGCGGGCCAGCGCGATGCCCTTGGCCCCGCGGGCCGGGTCGACCGAGCCGAACGGGATGAGGACGTCGGGGTGCTGCGCCGCGAGGTCGGCGATCTCCTCGTTGCTCAGCGCCGGGTGCCCGGTGGCGTGCTCGATGTCCACGGTGAACACGACCGCGGCCATGTTCTTGGCCCGGTAGTCGGCGGCGATGTCGGGGACGGTGGGGTCGTAGGGGTCGCCCTTGAAGTACTTCGACGCCGCCTCGTTGAGCTCGTCGTCCAGGGCCAGGTGGCCGTGGGTGTCGGCGTGCACGTGGGTGTGCACGTCGATGGCGACCAGGGCGTCGAGGTCCAGCTGCAGGGCCATCTCAGGACTCCGGCTCGAACTGCTGGCCGACGGTCTGCTTCGAGGCCTCGAACGCCGGGCCCCACACGTCGGCGATCGCCTCGGCCGACCAGCCGGTGCCGTCGGCGAACTCCACGACGGTCTCCACCGGGTGGGTCCACAGCGCCAGCCGGTCGCCGCCGATCCCGATGGCCTGCCCGGTGATCCCGGCCGCCTCGTCGGAGGCCAGGAAGGCGATGAGCCCGGCGACGTCCTGCGCCGAGCCGAAGCCCAGCTGCTTGCGGGCGTAGGGCGGCAGCGGGTCGCCGTTCTTCAGCGCGGTCACGTAGGGCTCCAGGAAGGGCACCGTCTCGGTCATCGCGGTGGCCGCGACCGGGACGACGGCGTTCACGGTGATCTGCGCCCGGGCCAGCTCCATCGCCCAGGTGCGCACCATGCCGACGATGCCGGCCTTGGCGGCGGCGTAGTTGGTCTGGCCGAAGTTGCCGACCTGGCCGGTGGGGGAGCCGATGCAGATGATGCGGCCGCCCTCGCCCTGCTCGCGCAGCTTCACCGCTGCAGCCCGGGTGCAGGTGAAGGTGCCGCGCAGGTGCGTGGTGACGACGGCGTCGAACTGCTCGTCGGTCATCTTCCACAGCGTGGTGTCGCGCAGGATGCCGGCGTTGTTGACCAGCACGTCCAGCCGGCCGAACTCGGTCACGGCGCGGTCGACCAGGGCCTGCGCGGCCTCGCTGGAGCCGACCGGCACGACCTCGGCGACGGCGCTGCCCCCGGCGGCGGTGATCGAGTCCACGGCGGCCTGCGCGACGTCGCCGTCGACGTCGTTGACGACGACGGCCGCCCCGCGGCGGGCGAGCTCCTGGGCGTAGGCGAGGCCGAGGCCCCGGCCGGATCCGGTGACGACGGCGACCTTGCCGGTCAGCTCCACGGGTTCTCCTCATCGAGTGGTGGGTGGTCCGCGGACCGTAGGGCGGTATCGTGGAGGTTGTCAACGATGGAGGTGCGCCATGGGTCAGCCGCTGGCCGACGACCTGGGTTTCCTGCTGTCCCGCGCCAGCGGGCTCGTCGTCCGGGCCACGAACACCGCCCTGGCCGAGCACGGGCTGCGGGTCCGCCAGTACTCGGTGCTGGTGCTGGCCTGCGAGTCCGACGACGGCTCGACCCAGCGGGAGCTGGCCGCGGCGCTGGGCCTGGACCCCTCCCAGGTCGTGCTGCTGGTCGACGAGCTGGAGACCGGCGGGCTGGTCGAGCGCCGTCCGGACCCGGCCGACCGGCGCACCCGGCTGGTGGTCGCCACGGCCGCGGGCCGGCGGGTCCGGGAGGCCGCGGGTGCTGCGGCGGACGCGGCGGTGGAGACCCCGCTGGCCCTGCTCGGGGAGGCCGAGCGGGAGCGGCTGCGGGACATGCTGACGCGGATCTGGAGCGCGGCGGCCCCGGGCTGAGGGGGGTTCAGACCGTCCGGCCGGCCGCGCGCAGCGCGCGGTGCAGTGCAGCGGTGGCGGCGGGCTCGAGGGCGTCGAAGACCCGCCGGTAGGTCGCGGTGCTGGCCGCGGCCGGCCAGTCCTCGCCCAGCACCGACCCCGGCAGGCCCGGGTCGGTGCGCAGCAGCGCCAGCCAGTCCGCACCCAGCAGGGTGAGCTGGGCCAGCGACCCCGAGACCCGCGGCGGACGGCCCCAGGTCTCGACGAACGCGGTGTGCGCGGCCCGCACGGCCGGCACGTCCCAGGCCCGGTGCACCAGCGCCCCCACGTCGGTGCCCGGCAGCACCCGGGCGGCGAAGGCGTCGGCCAGCCCGGCGGCCTCGGCCAGGTCCGAGCGGCCCAGCACCGCGGCGACGTCGACGGTGCCCGGGGCGATCCACAGGCCGTCGCGCAGCCCGCCGAACCCGGCCCAGGTCAGCCGGGACCGCACCCGGTGTCGCAGGTCCCGGCGGCTCTCGGGCACCGAGTAGCTCAACAGCGTCCACTCGCCCTCGGGGTGGCTGAACGGCGAGGCCGACGCCACCCGGGCCTCGGCCTCGCGCAGCACGTCCTGGGCCAGCGGGGTCAGCGCGTACTCCGCGGTCCGGCCCACCTGGGTGCGGCCGAGCAGGCCGCGCTGGGTCATCCGCTTGAGCGTGGCGCGGCCGGCGGCCTCGGCCACCCCGAGGTCGGCGAGCAGGTCCAGCAGCGTCGAGGAGGGCAGTGGCGGCAGGCCGGTGTCCAGCACGACCGCGCCCAGGATCGACAGCAGCAGCGACTGCGGCCGGTGCCCGACGGCCGGGCCGGGGGTCACCGAGGCCTCGAAGGCGTCGTCCACCGCGTGCAGTGCCCCGCCCATGTCGACCTCCCGGTGTTGTGCCGATCCCAGCACAGTCGTCCCGGGTGTCGGCAAAGCTAGACACTTGCTTGACGTACGTCGACTGGTTCTCTAACTTCTGCGTGACCTGGACCACGGCACCGTTGCCGTCCGTGGTCCGCCCGGCCGACCTGGAGGACGTCGATGTCCCCGCCCCTGCTCACCGTCGAGCACCTCGACGTCGTCTACGACGGCACCATCACCGCGCTGTCGGACGTCTCGCTGACCGTGGGCGAGGGTCAGGTCGTCGCGGTGCTGGGCTCCAACGGGGCGGGGAAGACCTCGCTGCTGCGGGCGGTGTCCCGCGCCCTGGACTCCTACGGCGGCAGCGTCACCGGCGGCACCGTGCGGTTCGCCGGGGAGGACCTCGCCGGGCTGGACACCGCCGCCGTCGTCCGCCGTGGGCTCGTCCAGGTCCCCGAGGGACGCCGGGTCTTCCGCGACCTGACCGTGGCGGAGAACCTGCGCGCCGGCGGCTACACCGTCCGCGACGCCGCAGCCCGCGCCGAGGCCCGGGACCGGGTGTTCGACCTCTTCCCGATCCTCGCCGAGCGCCGCGACCAGCCCGGCGGCCTGCTCTCCGGCGGCCAGCAGCAGATGCTGGCCATGGGCCGGGCGCTGATGGTGTCCCCGCGCCTGCTGCTGCTCGACGAGCCCAGCCTGGGGCTGGCCCCGCTGCTGGTCGACCAGATCGGCGAGATCGTCACCGAGATCAACCGGCAGGGCACCGCCGTGCTGCTCATCGAGCAGAACGCGGTGATGGGCCTGCGGGTCGCCGACGCCGCCTCCGTGCTGGAGATCGGCCGGGTGACCGCGTCGGGCCCGGCCGCCGAGCTGGCCGCCAGCGACGAGGTGCAGGAGCGGTACCTGGGCGTCGCCGTCCCGGTCGTGGCCACCGAGGTGGTCGAGAGCGAGCCGGCGATCCCGACCGCCGAGCCCCCGCAGCGGCTGCGGGTCGAGGGCCTGACCGTGCGCTTCGGTGGGATCACCGCGCTGTCGGAGGTGTCCTTCACCGTCGAGCCCGGCACCGTGCACGCCCTCATCGGCCCCAACGGCGCCGGCAAGTCCACCCTGGTCAACGTCCTGGGCGGGGCCTACCGGGCCACCGAGGGGGCGGTGCACTACGGGGACGCCGAGCTGACGGCGCTGCCCGCGCACCGGGTCGCGGGCCTCGGGGTCGCCCGCACCTTCCAGAACATCTCCCTCGCCCTCGAGGACACCGTCGAGGACAACCTGCTGGTCGGCCGGCACCGGCTGATGCGTGCCGGGGTGCTGTCCGGGGCGTTCCGCTCCCCGCGGGCCCGCCGGGAGGAGCGCGAGCACCGGGAGACCGTCGCCGGCATCGCCGAGCTGCTGGGCATCGGCGCGCTGCTGCGCACCCCGGTGCACACGCTGGCCTACGGCGACCGCAAGCGGGTCGAGATGGGCCGCGCGCTGGCCGCACGGCCCTCGCTGCTGCTGCTCGACGAGCCGGTCGCCGGGATGACCCACGGGGAGAGCCAGGAGATGGCCGAGACCATCCGCCAGGTCCGCCGGGACCTGGGCCTGTCGATCGTGCTGGTCGAGCACGACATGCCCTTCGTCATGGGGCTGGCCGAGCAGGTCACCGTCCTGGACTTCGGCAAGAAGATCGCCGAGGGGACCCCGGCCGCCGTGCAACGCGACCCCGAGGTGCTGCGGGCCTACCTGGGAGCGGCTGCGGCATGAGCTACCTCCTCGAGCAGGTGCTCAACGGCCTGTCCTACGGCCTGGTGCTCAGCCTCATCGCCGCCGGGTTCGCCATCGTCTTCACCTCCACCGGGGTGCTGAACTTCGCGCACGGCTCCGTGGTGCTGCTGGGCGCCTACCTGGTCGCCGTGCTGCACCCGACGATCGGCTTCTGGCCCGCGGTGCTCGTCGGGATGGCCGGCTCCGCGGTCACCGGGGTGCTGATCAACGCCGTCCTGGTGCGCAACCTGGCCGACCGCAAGCCCGACACCGCGGCGATCCTCATGCTGGGCGTCGACATCGTGCTGCTCACCGAGCTCACCCGGCGGATCGGCAACCAGGTGCTCACCCTGGGCGCGCCGTGGGGCGCCTCGGTGGTCCGGTTCGGCGACGTCTCGCTGCCCACCGGGCGGGTGCTGGCCGCCGGCGTCACGGTCGTGGCCTTCGCCGGGCTCTGGTACCTGTTCAGCCGCACCGACCTGGGCGTGGGCATGCGCGCCGCGGCCGCCGACGGGCCGACCGCCTCGCTGATGGGCATCCGGCTCTCCCGGACGGCGGCCACCGGCTGGGCGCTGGCCGGTGTGCTGGCCGCCGTCGCCGGGGTCTTCCTGACCTCCTTCCCGGCACCCGGGGTCGCCCCCACCGTCGCGCTCAGCGCCTTCGCGGCCATCCCGGCCTGGGTGCTCGGCGGCTTCGACTCGGTGCCCGGCGCCGTCGTCGGCGGCCTGGTCATCGGCCTGACCAGCGCACTGGTCACCGGCTACGAGGCCGAGCTGGAGCCCTTCCTGGGCACCGGCTTCGGCGAGGTCGCGCCCTACGTCGTCATGATCGTCGTCCTGCTCGTGCGGCCCTCGGGCCTGCTGGGCAGCAAGGAGGCCGTCCGTGTCTGAGCTCCCGCGTAAGGCCGGCGGGGCGGTGCTGGTGCTCGTCGCCCTCGCGCTCCCGCTGGTGCTCAGCGACTTCTGGCTGCAGACCGGGCTGTTCGTGATGGCCGCGGCCATCGGCGCCGTCGGGCTGACCCTGCTGGTCGGCGTGGCCGGGCAGCTGTCCCTGGGGCACGCGGCGTTCGCCGCGATCGGCGCCTACGTCTACGCCTACACCACCGGGGAGACGACGACGTCGGTCACCGGACTCGGGCTGCCGCCGGTGCTCGGCCTGGTGCTGGCCGTCGGCGTCGCCGCGCTGGTGGGGGCCGCGTTCTCCCCGGTCGCCGGCCGGCTGCGGGGCATCTACCTGGGCCTGGCCACGCTGGGGCTGGTCTTCGTCGTCCGGCACCTGCTGGTCAACCTCTCGGACTGGACCGGCGGGTTCACGGGCCGGTCGGTCGAGTCCTTCGCGCTCGGCGGGTTCAGCTTCAGCAACCGCGACCCCGACTACCTGGCCGTCGCCGGCGTCGAGTTCGAGGGCCTGCACCGGCTCTGGTACCTGTTCCTGGTCCTCGCCGTGGCCGCCTGGTGGCTGGCGTCGAACCTGCGGGCCGGGCGCACCGGCCGGGCCTGGGCCAACGTCCGGGACTCCGAGACCGCCGCGGCCGCGATGGGCGTCGGCGTGGCCCAGGTCAAGGCCTCGGCGTTCGTCGTGTCCTCGGGCTACGCCGGCCTCGCCGGGGCGATGCTCGCGCTGGCCTACGGCCGGGTCGCCCCCGACGTCTTCGGGCTCACCGCGTCGGTCGACTTCCTGGTGATGATCGTGCTCGGCGGGCTGGGCTCGGTCACCGGCGCCGTCGTCGGCGCGCTCTTCGTCACCGCGCTGCCGCTGGTGCTGGCCCAGTACAGCTCCGCGCTGCCCTTCCTGGCCGCCCCCGGCTCCGGCGGCCTGGACCCCTCGACCGCCTCCCGGATCGTCTACGGGCTGGCGATCATCGCCGTCCTGGTGTTCCTCCGCGGCGGCCTGGCCGGCGCCGCCCGCCGGCTGCGGCAGCGCACCTCCACCCCTGCCGCACCCCCCGCACCCCGCACCCCCGATGACGGCGACCGCCCGGTCGCCGTCACCACCCCCCGGTCGAAGGAGACCACCCGATGAAGCACCTGCCCCGCGCCTCCGCGCTGTCCGCCGCGGCGGTCACGCTCCTGGCCCTGGCCGCCTGCAGCACCACGGCGCCGTCCGCCGAGGGCGGCGGCGGGTCCGACGACGTCGCCACCGGCAACGGGGTGACCGACTCGGAGATCACCATCGGGATGCTCACCGACCTCTCCGGGCCCTTCGCCGCCGGTGCCGCGGTGCAGGTGACCGAGACCCAGGCCTACTGGGACCAGGTCAACGCCGACGGCGGGGTGTGTGGCCGCGACGTCACCGTGGACGTGCAGGACCACGGCTACGACCCGCAGCGCGCGGTGACCCTCTACCGCTCGATGGCCCCCGACGTCATCGCGCTGCAGCAGGTGCTCGGCGGCCCGACCAGCTCCGCGGTGCTGCCGCTGGCCGAGCAGGACGACGTCTACGTCGGCGGCGTCGGCTGGGCCGGCTCCGCGCTGGCCTACCCGAACAACCAGCTGCCCGGTGCCTCCAACGCCGTCCAGGCCGCGAACGCCGTGGACTACATGATCGACGAGCTGGGCGTCGCCGAGGGCTCGAGCATCGGCGTCGTCTACTTCGCCGGCGACTACGGCGGGGACTCCCTGGCCGGTGCCGAGCACGCCGCCGAGGAGCGCGGCGTGGAGATCGTGGCCCAGGAGATCACCTCGCAGACCACCGACCTGTCCGCGCAGGCCTCCGCGCTGGCCCAGGCCGACGTCGCCGGTGTCGTCCTCGCCGCCGCGCCCACCCAGTTCGCCTCGCTGGCCGGCGTGCTGTCCTCGCAGGGCGCCGACGTCCCGATCATCGGGATGAACCCGACGTTCAACCCCTCGCTGCTGACCACCCCGGCCGCCGACGCGCTGCTGGCCAACGCCTACTCGATCACCAGCATCTCGCCCTACGCCAACACCGAGGCCCCCGGCGTCCAGGCCGCCAACGACCTGTACGCCGAGGCCGACCCGGACGGCGCCGTGGGCTGGGAGGTCCCGCTGGCCTACGTGCAGGCCGAGCTGCTCAAGCAGGCGCTGGACGGTGCCTGCGAGTCCGGCGACCTGACCCCCGAGGGCGTCGTCGCGGCGCTGGGCGAGAGCTCCTCGGTCGACACCGAGGGCCTGCTGCCCGACGGTCTGGACTACTCGAACGCCGGCCAGTCGCCGACGACGACGGTGTTCATCTCCAAGGTCAGCGCGGACGCCGACGCCGGCCTGGAGCTGCTCGACCAGGTCAGCGGCCCCAGCGCCGAGTCCTTCTCCTACGGCGGCTGAGCGGTGCCCGCGCTCGTGACCAGCGAGCTGCGGGCACCGGCCGTGCACCTGGCGGAGGACGTCGTCGGCGACGTCCTCCGCCGGGCCGCCCGGCAGGGTCCCGACGACGTGCTGCTGCGCACGCCCGGGACCGGCGAGAGCTGGACGGCGGCGGAGCTGCTGGCCGACGCCTCGGCGCTGGCCGCCGGGCTGCTGGAGCTGGCCGCGCCGGGGGACCGCATCGCCACCTGCCTGGGCAATGGCCCGGCGCCGGTGCTGGTGCAGCTCGGGGTCGCACTGGCCGGGATGACCCTGGTGCCGGTCAACCCGCGGTCCCGCCCCGCCGAGGTCGCGCACGCGCTGGGCCTGGCCGGCGTCCGGCTGGCTGTCGCCGCCGAGGACGTCGCCGGCAACCCGGTCGCCGACCTCTGCGCCGCGGTCCAGGGCGTGCGCGTGCTGCGGGTCGGGTCCGACTGGCGGGCCGCGCTGCCGTCGGCCGTGCCCGGCCGGCTGCCGGTCGTGGACCCGCAGACCCTCGCCCAGGTGCAGTTCACCTCCGGCACCACCGGCCGGGCCAAGGGCGTGCGGATCACCCACGCCGGGATGGTCGCCACCGGGGCGGCGTTCGCCGACCGGTTGGGACCCACCGCCGGCCGGGTCTGGTGCAACCCGATGCCGCTGTTCCACACCGCGGGCAACGTGCTCGGCGTGGTCGGTGCGCTGTGGGCGCGGGCCGAGCACGTGGTGCTGCCCTTCGCGCCGGACCCCGTGCTGGAGGTGCTGGCCGCCTGCCGGGTGACGATGCTGTCGGCCGCGCCGACCCTGCTGGACCTGCTCGCCTCCCGCGGCGTGCCCGACCTGCCCGACCTCGCGGTGCTGTTCACCGGCGGGATGACCGTGACCCCCGCGTTCGTCGACCGGGTGGAGACGGCGTTCGGGGCCCGGCTGTCGACCACCTTCGGGATGACCGAGACGTGCGGTGCCGTGCTGCAGACCGCACCCACCGACCCCGACGACGTCCGGGCCGGCACCGTGGGCGCCCCGCTGGCCGGCACCGAGGTCCGCGTCGCCGGCCCCGACGGCGCGGTGCTGCCGCCGGGCACGCCGGGGGAGCTGTGGGTCCGCGGCGAGCGGATCACCCGCGGCTACCTCGACGACCCGGTCGCCACCGCCGAGGCCATCGACCCCGAGGGCTGGCTGCACACCGGGGACCTCGCCGAGATGTCGCCGGCCGGGCACTGCCGGGTCGTCGGCCGGCTCAAGGACATGCTCAAGACCGGCGGGGAGAACGTGTCCCCCGTCGAGGTCGAGGAGGTGCTCGTCGCGCACCCCGGCGTCGCACTGGCCGCCGTGGTGGGCGCCCCCGACCCGCGGTGGGGCGAGCTGGTGGTCGGCTTCGTCGTCCCCACCGGTGCCGACATCGACCCCGCCGAGCTGGACGCCTGGTGCCGGGAGCGGCTGAGCCCCTTCAAGGTGCCCCGCCGCTGGCACCTGGTGGACGAGCTGCCGACCACCGCCTCGGGCAAGGTGCAGCGCGCCCAGCTCCGGGCCGCCGCCGTACGCGCCTGACTGCCCCCCGCTGCCAGCTGGCTCAACGTCCGGTTCCCCGGGGCGACCCAGGGGACCGGACGTTGCGCCGCGCCGTGCCGCGGCTCGACGTCCGGGCGTGCGGGGGTGCCTGGCGGCCCGGCGCGCTCACCGCAGGCTCAGCTCGTCCGAGACGTGGCCCAGCTCGACACCGTGCGGGACGGCGGAGGCTGCCCGCACCTGCTCCAGGGTCCGAGGGACGGCGCGGAAGGTCCGAGTGACCGGACCGGCCAGGGCCAACGCCCGACGGATCTGCTGCTCGCTGGCGTCCCACCCGGTTCCGAGGTCGTCGTCCACCAGCCGGACGAACCGCACCCCGTGAGCCCGGAGCAGGTCCTCGCGCCGCTTCTCCAGGAACAGCACCTGGGTGGGGCCGGACTCGAAGCGGGGCGAGACGTACTTGGACCGGCCGTCCAGCTCCACGGCCAGCGCCTGGTCCTCGTACCAGCCGTCAGCGACCTTGACGAGCCGGTCCCCGAGCCACAGCTCGACCTGGGGGAGGAAGGCAGGGAGGCCGGCGGCGTGGAAACGCAGCCGCCCCTTGGTCTCCAGCCAGCTCTCGGCGCGGCCGTCGGCCAGCTCCACGGCGCGGCGCGAGCGGGGGATGCGCGGGACGACGGCCTGACGCTCCAACGTGCGGGCGAGCTCGTCCGACGTCGTCAGCCCCCGGCGCAGCGCGTCGTCCACAGCGGCCACCGCGTCGATCTCGGACCAGGAGCGGGCGACGTCGACCAGAGTCCGCGCCGGGGTGGTCACCGGGTAGACGCCCCGCGTCGTCACCTCGTCCGTGGGCAGCCTCGCCCGGCCCATCGTCCAACCCCGTCCGGACCGCCAGCGGAGAGGGTCGGTCAGCCGGACGGTGCGGGGCGCCCGGGCCGGCAGCGGGAGCCCCCACACCCACGCCGCCGTGTCGTGGGAGAGCACGCAGCTGTCCCGGCCGAGGGAGGTCAGGACCGCCAGCGCGTCGAGGCCCCGCACCCGTCCGGACGACGACACCTCCTCCAGGTGGGCCGCCGTCACGAAGCAGCCGGTGCGCAGCCGGACCCACGTACGCCGACGCACCGCGGTGCGCACCTCCCGCTCCGAGACACCGGCGGCAGCGAGGTCCTCGGTCGTGAAGAGGCCCAGGCGGACGACGGACGGGGCTCGGACGGTCCAGGGGACGGCGAGTGGAGTGGTCACGCGCGCATCGTCGGGTCGCCGTCCCCTTCGTCGGGGTCGTGCGCGGGATCTGTGGACGGAGCGGGCGGTGTGGACGGGTGGGATGCGCTCGGAGACGAGAGGTGCAGCCGCTCCGCCGTCCCTCCGCCCGTGCTGTGGCGCGGGCGAACACCCGGGCGCGGGGGTCGACCCAGGGAACCGGACGTTGCTCGGGTGGGGGCGGGGCTTCCGAGGGGTGGAAGGGGCGTTCCGGCAGCCCGTGACTGCGGTCACCCTGGACGCGTCACCGTCGACGTCCAGGAGGACCCCGCATGACCTCGATCGTCCGCAACCAGTGGTACGTCGCCGCCTACGGCCGCGAGGTGGGCCGGGAGGTGTTCGGTCGCACGGTGTGCGGGGAGTCGATCCTCTTCTGGCGGCGGGAGGACGGCACGGTCACCGCGATGAGCGACCGGTGCGTGCACCGCCGGTTCCCGCTGAGCGAGAAGCCCTCCCACCTGGTCGGGGACACCGTCGTCTGCGGTTACCACGGGTTCACCTACGGCGCGGACGGGAAGTGCGTCGCCGTCCCCGGGCAGACCCGCGTCCCGCGCACCGCGCGGCTCAAGAGCTACCCGGTGGTCGAGCAGGACACCTTCGTCTGGGTGTTCATCGGTGACGACGACCGCAGCGACACCGTGCCGGTCCCGCGGGCGCCCTGGCTGGACCAGGAGGGGTACACCACCGTCAGCGGCATGGAGCCGCTCGCGGCGCGGGCCAGCCTGCTGGTGGACAACCTGATGGACCTGTCGCACGAGACGTACCTGCACGGCGGCTACATCGGGACGCCGGAGGTGGCGAACACCCCGATCACCACCGAGGTCGACGAGGACGCCCAGGTCGTCTACGTCTCCCGGCACATGGACGACGCCGACTGCCCGCCGTTCTACGCGAACTCCACCGGCATCCAGGGCCGGATCGTGCGCTGGCAGGACATCGAGTTCCACCCGCCGTGCTTGTACCTGCTGCACAGCCGGGTGGCCCCGGTCGGCGTGCTCCCCGAGGAGGACGGCAGCGACCCGGGTGGCTTCCACGTCGAGGTCGTCTACGCGATCACCCCGGAGACCGAGCACTCCACGCACGACTTCTGGGCCGTGGCCCGCGACTTCGCCCTCGACGACCAGGGCGTGAGCGACTACCTGGCCGAGTCCAACCGCACCGTCGTGCTGCAGGACGTGCACGCCCTGGACGCCCTGGAGCGGGTGCTGGCCGGGGAGCCCGACGGCTACCAGGAGCTGTCGATCAACATCGACACCGGCGGTCTGGCCGCGCGGCGGATCATCGCGGCGCAGGCCGCCGCGGGTGCCGAGCGGGTGCCCGAGAGCCCGGCGGCGCTGGCCCGATGAGGACCGTCCCCGCCGGCCCCACGGCCACCCCCACCCGGGTCCTGGACGGCGACCGGGTCACTCGGGTTGCCTGGCTGCCCGGCAGCGACCGGCTGGTCGGTGAGTGCTCGTGCGGCGCCTCGGCCGAGGCCGGTGACCCGATCAACCTGCAGGACTGGCTGCTGGCCCACCCCGACCACCCGGCCGCGGTCGCGGAGCCCGACCAGGACGCCGCACCCCACGTGCCCCCGCCGCACCGGGTGCTGCACCCGTGGCAGGCGGCCGGCGAGCGGCGGGCCGTCACGTGACCGCCGTCCAGGAGCAGACGACGGCGGCCGAGCAGGACCTCCGGCTGCGGGTGGTCCGGCGGACCGAGGGCGCCGAGGGCGTCGTCGTCCTGGAGCTGGCCGACCTGGCCGGTGCGGACCTGCCCGCCTGGGCCCCGGGCGCGCACGTCGACCTGCAGCTCACCGAGGAGCTGACCCGGCAGTACTCGCTGTGCGGTGACCCCGCCGACCGCTCGGTCTGGCGGATCGGTGTGCTCCGCGAGCCGGCCGGGCGCGGCGGGTCGGCGTACGTGCACGACCAGCTGCTGGAGTCGATGGACGTGCAGGTCAGGGGCCCGCGCAACCACTTCGAGCTGGCGCCCTCCCCGCAGTACCTGTTCATCGCCGGCGGCATCGGGATCACCCCGATCCTGCCGATGGCCGCCGCCGCCCGGGCCGCCGGCGCCGGGTGGGAGCTGCACTACGGCGGCCGCAGCCGCAGGTCCATGGCGTTCCTCGCCGAGCTGGAGGGGCTGCTGGAGGGCACCGTCCACCCGCAGGACGAGGTCGGGCTGCTGGACCTGGACGCCCTGCTGGGCACCCCGCGGCCGGACACGCTGGTCTACTGCTGCGGACCCGAGCCGCTGCTGGCCGCGGTCGAGGAGCGCTGCGCCGCCTGGCCGGCCGGGTCGCTGCACGTCGAGCGGTTCGCGCCCAGGGACGTCGGCGCCCCGGTGCGCAGCGGCTCCTTCGAGGTGGAGCTGTCGGTCAGCGGGACGACCCTGACCGTCGGCCCGGACGAGACGGTGCTGGCCGTGCTCGAGGCCGCCGGCATCGGCGTGCTCTCCTCCTGCCAGGAGGGCACCTGCGGCACCTGCGAGACCGTCGTCCTGGAGGGCGAGGTCGACCACCGCGACTCCCTGCTCACCCCCGACGAGCAGGCCGCGAACGACACGATGTTCGTCTGCGTCTCGCGCGCGGCCTGCCCGAAGCTGGTCCTGGAGCTGTGACACTCCCGCCGTGAGGACGGCGAACGGCAAGCTGCTGGCCCTCCTCGACGCCTTCACCCGGGAGCGGCCGGCACTGACCCTGTCCGAGCTGGCGCGGGCGGTCGGCGTCCCGCTGTCCACCGCGCACCGGCTGGTCGCCGAGCTCACCGCCTGGGGCGGGCTCGAGCGCGACGACGCGGGCCGGTACCGGGTGGGCCTTCGGCTGTGGGAGCTGGGTGCGCTGGCACCCCGGGCGCTGGGGCTGCGGGAGGCCGCGCTGCCGTTCATGGAGGACCTGTACGAGGTCACCCACGAGAACGTGCAGCTGGCCGTGCGGGACGGTGACGAGCTGGTCTTCGTGGAGCGGTTCGCCGCCCGCGGGGCGGTCGCCGTGCTCACGCAGGTGGGCGGGCGGTTCGCCCTGCCGCCGACCGGGGTGGGGCTGGTGCTGCTGGCGCACGCGCCCGCCGACGTCCAGGAGCGGGTGCTGGCCGGGCCCTTGCGCCGGCACACCCCGCACACCGTGGTGGACCCGGCGCAGCTGCGCCGGGTGCTGGCCCAGGTCCGGCAGGACGGGCACGCGGTCAGCGACCGGCAGGTCACCGACGACGCGGTGTCGGTGGCCGCGCCGGTGTGGCAGGGCGGTCAGGTGGTGGCCGCGCTGTCGATCGTGGTGCGCGGGGGATCGGCGTCCGTCGTCCGGCCCTTCACGCCCGGGGTGATGGCCGCGGCGCGCGGGATCGGCCGATCGCTGGCCGGGTGAGGCGGGTCAGTCCCCGACGACCCGGTCCCGGCCCAGGCTCTTGGCCCGGTAGAGGTGCGCGTCGGCCCGGCCGAGCAGGTCGGCCGGGGCGGGCACGGTGGGGCCCGACGCGCTGGCGACGCCGATGCTGACGGTGACCGGCAGCGTGCCGGTGAGGCCGGCCCACGGGTGGTCGGCGACCGCGCGGCGGACGTCCTCGAAGCGCCGGGCGGTGTCCGCGAGCCCCTCGCCGACGAACACCAGCAGGAACTCCTCCCCGCCCATCCGCGCGGCGAACGACCCCTCGGCAGCGGTGGAGACCGCACCCTCCAGCAACCGCGCCACCCGGCGCAGCACCTCGTCGCCCACCTCGTGGGAGAACGTGTCGTTGACCCGCTTGAAGTGGTCCAGGTCCAACAGCGCCACGGTGACCAGGGCGCCCTCCACGGCGCCCCGGACCAGCAGGTGCGGCAGCGCCTCGTCGACGTGCCGGCGGTTGTACAGCCCGGTCAGCGGGTCGCGCAGCGACAACTCGCGGTAGCGGCGGCTCTGCCGGCGGGCCTCGGTGGTCTCGTACATGGCCTGCAGGGTGCGGGCCCGGGCGTCGCGCTGGACGGACTGCAGCTCCAGCACCTCCCGGCAGTAGGCCTTGTGCTCCTCGAACGCGGCCCGGTAGTCCCCGCCCGCGGCGTACAGCTCGGCCTGCTCGCGCCGGGTGCGCACCCGGATCGAGGTCAGCCCGTGCTCCTCGCAGCGGCGCACGCACTCGTCCAGGCTGGCCTGGGCCTCCACGCAGCGGCCCCGCTCGCGCTGGACCTCGGCGTGGGTGAGCAGGAAGTCGGCGCCGGCGTCGCCGTCGGGGGACAGCGCCAGCACCTCGGGGGCCAGCCCCGGGCGCAGTGCGGCCTCGGCCTCGTCGAGGCGGCCCAGCCCGACCAGCACCCGGGCCACGGTGTCCAGCCGGCCGACGTCGAGGGGGACGGCGTGCTGGTGGGACAGGTCCTGCAGGCGGGTGGAGGCGACCAGGGCGCGCTCGTGGGCGCCGGCCAGGGAGGCCGTGTAGGCGCTGTTGTTGAGGATGAGCAGCTGCCGGTCGACGTCCGCCTGACGCTCGGCCAGGCCGAGCACGTCGAGGTACATGTCCTGCGCTGCGACGTCGCCCTGCAGGCCCAGGCAGTCGGCCATGCGGACCCGGTGGTCGATGGCGACGGCGGCCGGGGCCTCCTCACCGAGCCGCTCGACGGAGAGCACCGCGTGCTCCAGGGCGAGCGAGAGGTCGCCCAGTTCCTGGAAGACGGCGGCCAGCATGAAGTGCGCCCGGGCCAGCAGCCGGGGCGCGTCGTGGTCGGTGGCCCAGCGGTGCACGTCCTGCGCGGTCCGGCCGGCCTCGGCCACGTGCCCGGCACGGCGCCGGACGTCGACGGCGACCAGCTCGGCCCGCAGCTCCAGCTCGGTGAGCCCCAGCGAGCGGGCGGTGTCGCCGGCCTCGCGGGCCCGGTCGGAGACGACGTCGAGGGCGCGGTCGAACCGGGAGACGGCCTCGAGCTCGTCGAGCACGGCCTGCAGCTGACGGACGCGGTGACCGTCGGGGCCGGCCGGGGACCGGGGAGCCTCGTCCTGGGTCGTCGCTACGACGGTCGTCACGGTCCTCCCATCGACACCCCGGACGTCGGCCCCGAGCGGGGGCCGCCGACCCACCCCCTCGGGGTGGCCCGATCATCGCGCACGGGAGCGCGTCCTGTCTCGCCCCGGCGGTCAGACAGACCCGTCCGGGGGACCCCCGCAGAGGGCGGGACGGACGAGGCGTCCACCCGGGTGGACGGCACCCGGGGCGGGGCGCCGGTGTGCCGGGGCCGCGGCGCGGCCCCGGCGTCACCTCATGCGGGCGGTGCGTAGAACTGCAGGTCGTTGCCCTCGGAGTCCTTGAACGGGGCCAGGCGGCCCCACGGGTGCTCGCTGATGCCGCCGGCGAACTCGACGCCCTTGCCCTTCAGCTCCTCGATCTCGGACTCGAGGTCCCCGTCGGGCTGGAAGGTGATGACGGCGCCGCCGTCGGCGTGCCTCGCCGTCCCCTCGCGGGCGTTGAGGCCGATCATCAGCCCGTTGGCGTCGAACTCGCTCCACTCGTCGGTGACCTTGCCCTCGGGCAGGCCCAGGGTGTCCCGGTAGAACGCCCGGGCACGCTCCATGTCGTCGACCGGGACCCACACGCTCGCCACTCCGCTGGCCATCTCGTTCCTCCTCGCTCGGTGCTGCTGTCCCGGTCTCCCTGCCCGACCGGTGCGGGCTCCAACCGTCGGGGACACTTCGGTCATGGCCGACCGAACCTGGGGTTTCCGCACCCGGGCACTGCACGCCGGGGGACAGCCCGACCCGACGACAGGCGCCCGCGCCGTGCCGATCTACCAGACCACCAGCTACGTCTTCGAGAGCGCCGACGACGCCGCGAACCTCTTCGCGCTGCAGAAGTACGGCAACGTCTACACCCGGATCGGCAACCCCACGGTCGCCGCGTTCGAGGAGCGGATGGCCTCCCTGGAGGGCGGTCTGGGCGCGGTGGCGACGTCGTCGGGGCAGTCCGCGGAGTTCCTCACCTTCGCCGCGCTGGCCGGCGCCGGGGACGAGATCGTCGCCGCCGCCTCCCTCTACGGCGGCACCATCACCCAGCTGGACGTGACGCTGCGCCGCTTCGGGGTGACCACCACGTTCGTGCGGGGCAACGACCCGGCCGACTACGCCGCGGCGATCACCGAGAAGACCAAGCTGCTCTTCGCCGAGGTGGTCGCCAACCCCGGCAGCGAGGTCAGCGACATCCGCGGGCTGGCCGACGTCGCACACGCCGCGGGCATCCCGCTGGTCGTGGACGCGACCACGGCCACCCCGTGGCTGTGCCGGCCGATCGAGCACGGCGCCGACATCGTCATCCACTCCGCGACCAAGTTCATCGGCGGGCACGGCACCACGATCGGCGGCGTCGTCGTCGACGCGGGGACCTTCCCGTGGGACAACGGCCGCTTCCCGCAGATGACCGAGCCGACCGAGTCCTACGGCGGCATCTCCTGGTGGGGCAACTTCGCCGAGTACGGCTTCCTGACCAAGCTGCGCAGCGAGCAGCTGCGCGACATCGGCGCCTCACTGGCGCCGCACAGCGCCTTCCTCCTGCTGCAGGGGGTGGAGACGCTGCCCCAGCGGATGCGCGAGCACGTGGCCAACGCCCAGCGCGTCGCCGAGTGGCTCGACGCCGACGAGCGGGTCGCCTGGGTCCGGTACTCCGGGCTGCCCGCCCACCCCGACCACGCCCTCGCCCAGCGGTACCTGCCCGAGGGTCCCGGCGCGGTGTTCAGCTTCGGCGTCGTCGGCGGCCGGGAGGCCGGCCGGCGGTTCGTCGAGTCCGTGCAGCTGTGCAGCCACCTGGCCAACATCGGCGACGCCCGCACCCTGGTCATCCACCCCGGGTCCACCACGCACGGCCAGTTGTCGGTGGAGCAGCTGGAGACCGGCGGGGTGACGCCGGACCTGATCCGCATCTCGGTCGGCCTGGAGGACGTCGAGGACGTGCTCTGGGACCTCGACCAGGCGCTGGACGCGGCGGTGCAGGCGTGACCCGCGAGTGGACCGGCCCGACCGCCGGCGAGCGCCAGGCGCTGCTGGACCGGACCCGCACCGTGGCCGTCGTCGGCGCCTCGGACAACCCCTCCCGGGCCTCCTACTTCGTGTCCACCTACCTGCTGTCCACGACGCCCTACGAGGTCTGGTTCGTCAACCCGCGGGTGACCGAGATCCTGGGGCGGCCGGTCTACCCGTCGCTCGCCGACCTGCCCGGCGTCCCGGACCTGGTCGACGTCTTCCGCCGGCCCGCGGACCTGGGCGGGGTGCTGGAGGAGACGATCGCCGTCGGCGCGCGCACCTTCTGGCTCCAGCTGGGCCTGTGGGACGACGGTCTGGCCGCCCGGGCCGAGGGCGCCGGCCTCGAGGTCGTCATGGACCGCTGCCTGAAGATCGAGCACGCCCGCTTCCACGGCGGGCTGCACCTGGCCGGCTTCGACACCGGCGTCATCAGCTCGCGGCGCCGCCCGCCGCGCCGGTGAGGTCGCCCACCGACGGCTGGACCACCTGCCGGCTGGGCCACCGGCACTGGGGGCTGGTCGGGGCGGCCGGGCTGCTGGTGCACCGGCCGGGGACCGACGGCGTCGAGGTGCTGTTGCAGCACCGGGTCGCCTGGAGCCACCACGGCGACACCTGGGGGACCCCCGGGGGTGCGCTGCACCGGCACGAGAGCGCCGCCGACGGAGCGCTCCGGGAGGCGGGCGAGGAACTGGGGCTCCGTGCCGCGGACCTGGTGCTGGGGGTCGAGTCGGTCGACGACCACGGCGGCTGGAGCTACACGACGGTGCTGGCCACCCCCACCGGACCGCTGGAGGCGGCCGACCTGGAGCTGGACGCCGAGAGCACCGGGGTGGCCTGGGTGACCCTGGCGACCCCCGGCGTGCCACTGCACCCGGGGTTCGAGCGCTCGCTGAGGACGCTGCGCCCGCTGCTGGGAGCCTGACTCAGGCGGAGTACTGGACCGTCCGCGGCCACCCGGGGTCACCGGTCCGGCGGTGGTGACGGACGAGGGCGGCCACGACCCGGGCCCCGGAGGACTCCCGCTCGGGCGGCCACACCCGCAGGTCCCACTCCTCGGTGGCCTCCCGGGTCGCCTTGGGCAGCACCACGGTCCCGGGGGAGGTGGCCAGCTCCTCGGGCGAGGACCCGAAGACGTACTCCACCTCGACGTCGGTCTCGCGCACCAGACGGGCCAGCAGGAAGATCGCCACCCCGCCAGACTGCCAGCCGCCGGACTACCAGCCCCGCCGTGCCGCTGCGGGCCTCAGTGTTCCCAGTCGCCTCCCCGGTACCGGTGCCAGGCCCTCGCGTCGTCCCTCCAAACGCCCCAAGCCAGGCCGATCCCCTCGTGGTCGGGGTGCGCCCAGTGGGTCGACGTGGCGTGTTCCTCGGGGGCCATCAGCTCCCACGGGTCACCCAGCGGCGGCAGCCAGAACCGCCCGTCCTCGTCGGCCCGCACGGTGCTCCGCAGCGGCCAGGCACCGCGGGCCGGGCGGGGGCCGTGCTCCAGGGTCACCTCGGTGCGGTCCTCGGACCACACCACCTCGGGCACCGGCTGCCAGCCGTCGGCGTCCGGGTCCTCCTGAGGCAGCCGGTACCAGGAGCTGCGGACGGCCGCGACGACCCCCTCGACACCCCGGGCGTCGGTCCACCAGCGCAGGCTCGGCCGACCGCTCACCGGGTCGTCCACCAGGCCCGTGGGGTGGCCCTCGACCGCGGTGCGGGCCACCCGCCGGCCGTCGTCGAGCCGGCGCAGCCCCATCCACCCGGCGGTGACCAGGAAGGGACGCCGGTCCGGCTGTCGCGGCGGGCCGTCCATGGCCAACGCCCGGGCCCGCGACTGGCGGTCCAGGGCCTGCTGGGCGTCGGCCAGTGCGGCGCCCAGGGACTCGTCGTGGACCTCGCTCGCGCGCTCGCCCACCGGCAGCACGTGCCAGGGGTCCCCGGGCAGGGTGGGGACCAGCCAGCGGCCCGCGACCGGTGCGACCCGGGCCAGCTCCTGCCCGGCTGCCCGCACCACCAGGTCCGTGCCGTCCCACTCCAGGCGGGGCGCGCCGGGCTCCCGCACGGCGGCCCGGTCGTCGGCCACGAGCCCCCGGACGACCGCCGCGACGGCCTGCCACTGCAGCCCGGTCCCGTCCGCGGAGTGGAACCGGCCCGCGAAGGCTGCGGAGTGCCAGCCGTCGGCGTCCTGCCTGCTGGCGGAGCTGAACAGGCGGGTCTCGCCCGGGGTCAGACCCTCCGGCGGGAGCCCAGCCAGGTCCCGAGCGTGGTCGGAGAAGGGGTCGGTGGAGGGGACCGTGGCGGGTGCCGGGGTGTGCGCGGCCTGCAGCTCGTCGGCCATCCGCAGGGCGTCGGCGAGGCTGCCGTGCGGGGTGTCGGGCTGCGGGGTGTCGGGCTGTGAGGGGTCGGCCGGGGGCGGCGGCCGGCGGACCGCGGACCGGGTCACGTCCAGGACGGCTGCTGCGGCGAGCACGTCGGACGACGCGTCCCCGACGTCCAGGTCGTCGGGGACGGGGACGCCCGCCGCCCGGAGCTCGTCGGCCGCCCGGGCGACCCGCAGCATGCGGGCGGTGCCGGCGTCGGACCCGTCGGCCGGGCCGAGCACGACGGGCCCGGAGCCCGAGGTGAGGTGGGAGACCCGCACCGCGGTCGGGTGGCCACCCCGCCGGACGACGAGCGTGCCCGGGCGGCGGACCGTGGGGGGCAGCGAGCCGAGCAGGACCTCCTCGACCGTCGGGTCGGTGGCCGGGACCGCCTCGCGCAGCCACCGCCGGTGGGCCTCCGCCACGTGGGCGGGGACCCTCCCGCCGACGGCCTGGGTGACCGACCCGGCGATCGCGGCGACCGCGAGGGCGACGACCACCGCCGTGGTCGAGCCCCCGGTCGCCAGTGCGACGGAGACGGCCAGCAGGCCCAGGGCCGCACTCACGCCCGTGGTCTGGGCCAGCGACCACGGCCGCCGTCCGTGCAGCTGGCGGAAGGCGCGCAGGGTCGCGCTCCCGGGCGGGGAGGCCGTCGGGTCGTCCACGCCGGACATGCTGCCCGGCGACGGCCCGTACTGCTGGCCCGTACTGCTGGGCCCGTGCTGCTGGCCCCTGCGGGCCGCACCGGCGCATGATCCCGGGGTGACCGACCGCCGCACCCTCGCCCGCGTCGTCCACACGGCCCTGGCCGTGGTGGTGGTGCTGTCCGTGCTCACCGAGCTGGGCCGGGCGGTCTCCGGGGCCAACGTGCTCGTGCCCGCCGAGGACCCCGGTGCCGGCACCCGGGTCCTCCGGTTCTCCTCCTACTTCACCATCCAGTCCAACCTGCTGGTGCTCGCCGCGGTGCTGCCGCTGACCCGGGACCCCGACCACGACGGCCGGGGCTGGCGGGTGCTGCGGCTGACCGCGACGCTGGGGATCACGGTCACCGGGCTGGTCTACGTGTTCGTGCTGGGCCCGGACCTGGACCCGCAGGGCCTGGGCTGGTGGACCAACGCCGGGCTGCACTACGTCGCCCCGGTGCTGGCGCTGGTCAGCTGGCTGCTCCTCGGGCCCCGCCCGCGGGTCACCGGGGCCACCGTCGGCTGGGCGCTGGTGTGGCCGCTGGCCTGGATCGGCTACGCGCTGGCGCTGGGCGCGCTCACCGACTGGTACCCCTACCCGTTCCTGGACGTCACCGTGATCGGGTACGCGGCCGCCCTGCGGAACGTGGCGTTCGTCGCGGTGCTGGCGGTCGTCCTGCTGCTGGTCTTCCGGCTGGCCGACCGGAAGCTGCCGGCGACCGCGGAGGTTAGCCCGGCCGCACGGTGACGGTGACCAGCCGGTGGTCGCCCAGCGGCAGCCGGCGGACCTGCGGGTCCGCGCCGGCGAGCCCGCCCAGGGACAGCACGTGGTCGAACTGGACCCTCGGGTCCGGCGCCGGCCAGGTCCGCCCGGTGACCAGCCGGCGGCCACGGGTGACCAGGGCGGACAGCGAGCCGCCCAGGTTCAGGTCCCCGGCCACGACGACCGGCCCGGGCAGCCGCGCCGCCCACCGGTGCACCTGGCGCAGCTGCCGGGCCGCGCTCGGCGCGGAGAAGGACAGGTGCGTGCCCAGGACGGTCAGCCCGTCCAGCTCGGCGGCGACGACGGCCCGCGGCTCGTCGGGGAACCACCACAGCCGCCGGTCCCCGGTGCGGGGGTCCGGGGCGACCAGCGGCAGCTTCACCGGGCCTGCGGTCAGCCCGAGGACGTGCCAGCGCCGGACCGGCAGCCGGGACAGCAGCGCCACCCCGTAGTGCGGCCCGGCCAGCGCCGACCCGGGCCCGTGCAGCCCCGGCTCCAGCACCGTCCAGCTGGCGAAGGGGTCGGGGGTGCCGGCCAGCGTCGGGGCGAAGCGCCAGTCGGTGGCCCCGACCGCCTCGGCGACGACGGCCGGCTGGTGCACCCGGTGCGAGCGCGGCTGGTCGACGTCGACCTCCTGGAGCGCCAGCACGTCGACGTCGAGGTCGGCCACCGCCGCCGCCAGCGCCGCGGCGCCCGCGGACACCCCGTCGTCGCCGCGGCCCGAGGCCAGGTTGAGGGTCCCCACCCGGATGTCGGCCACGGGCACAGCCTGCGGGTTGCCCGGCCGGACCGCGATCGTTCGGCCTGCCCTGCGCCGTCGTTCACCCACCGGCCACGGCGCCGGGCTGGGCTGGGGGTCCGCCCACCGACTCCCCGGAGGTCCCCGTGCGCCGTCCCCGCACCCCCGCCCTGCTGCTGGCCGCAGCGTCCGCGCTGCTGGTCGCCTCCCCGGTGGGGGTCCCGTCGGCCGCCGCGGCCCCGGACCGCCCGGTGACGCTGGAGAGCCGGGCGCTGCTGCCGGCCACCGAGTACCAGCCCGGTCCGCCGTCCGGTGCGGCCACGACCCCGGCCAACGGGGTGTCGCCGCCCTACCCGGGTCAGCCGGTGCCCGGCTTCTCCGCCGTCCTGCCGTACCGGCGGGCCGACACCAGCGGCACCCGGCTGTGGGCGATGCCGGACAACGGCTTCGGCACCCGGGCCAACTCCGCGGACTTCCTGCTGCGCGTCTACGACGTCTCGCTGGACCCGCGCACCGCCTCCGGGCGCAGCGGGACGGGGGCGATCACGGTCAACGGCTTCTCCTCCCTCCGCGACCCCGACCACCTGGTGCCCTTCCCGATCGTCAACGAGGGCACCGCGGACCGGCTGCTCACCGGCGCCGACTTCGACATCGAGTCCATGCAGCGCGATCTGCGCGGCGACTTCTGGATCGGGGATGAGTTCGGGCCGTACCTGCTGCACGTGGACAGCACCGGACGACTGCTCGAGCCGCCGATCGGGCTGCCCGACGGCACCCGCTCCCCGCAGGCGTACGACCTGGGCGGCGCCACCCCGACGCTGGGGGCCAGCAACGGCTTCGAGGCGCTGGCGGCGGCCCAGAACGGCCGGTACCTCCACCCCGTCCTGGAGGGCGCGCGGACGACGGACGACCCGCGCCGCCGGGTCGTCTACGAGTTCGACACCCGCACCTCCTCCTACACCGGCCGCACCTGGTCCATCCAGGTCGCCGCCGCCGGGCTGCTGGTCGGTGACGCCCAGGTCCTCGGCGGGCGGCAGCTGCTCTTCATCGAGCGGGACAACACCCAGGGCGCGACCGCGCAGGTCAAGCGGCTGGTGGTCGCCGACCTGGACCGGCCCGACGCCGCGGGGTACGCCACCCGGCGGACGGTGGCCGACCTGCTGACCATCGCCGACCCGGCCGGGGTCTCGCTGCCGGCCCGGCCCGGGGAGACCGGGGTGGGCCCGCGGTTCTCCTTCCCGCTGGTGTCGGTGGAGTCGGTGCTGCCGCTGCGCGGGGACCAGGTGCTGGTCGCCAACGACAACAACTTCCCCGGCAACGACGGGCGCATCCCCGGCCGCCCCGACGACACCGAGGTCGTCGTGCTGCGCGTCCCGGGCCTGCGCGGCTGACCGGCCCGGGCTTCCCGGCCGGGACGGCGGGGTAGGGCTGGCCGATGGCACACGTGAGGACCGTCGGAGAGCACGTCGTCGCGCGACTGGGGGAGTGGGGCGTCCGGCGCTTCTACGGATACCCCGGGGACGGCATCGGCGGGGTGATGAGCGGCCTGCGCAAGGCCGTCGACGCCGGCGACGCGGAGTTCTTCCAGGTCCGCCACGAGGAGACGGCGGCGTTCGCGGCGGCCGCGGACGTGAAGTACGGCGGCAGCGAGCTGGGCTGCGTCGTCGTCACCTCGGGGCCCGGTGCCATCCACGCGCTCAACGGCCTCTACGACGCCAAGCTCGACCACCAGCCGGTGGTCGCGCTGCTCGGGCACACGGCCCTGAACGCGCAGGGTGGCGGCTACTACCAGGAGGTCGACCTGCTCAACCTGGTCAAGGACGTCGCCGGTGCCTACGTGGCGCAGGTCAGCGACCCCTCCCAGGTGCGGCACGTGGTCGACCGCGCCGCCCGCACCGCGCTGGCGCACCGGACCGTGACCGCCGTCGTGCTGCCCAGCGACGTGCTGGTCGCCGACGCCGTCGTCGACCCGCCGGGCGGGCACGGTTACTTCCACACCAGCGCCGTGGCCAGCACCCGGGTGACCACGCCGCCCTCGGCTGCCCTGCAGCAGGCCGCCGACCTGCTCGACAGCGGGCAACGGGTCGCGATCCTGGCCGGGGCCGGCGCGCTGGGTGCGACCGCCGAGCTCACCGCGGTGGCCGACGCGCTGGACGCCGGCGTCGCCAAGGCGCTGCTGGGCAAGACCGTGCTCGACGACCGGCTGCCTTGGGTGACCGGCGCGATCGGGCTGCTGGGCACCCGGGCCAGCTGGGACCTGATGCGCGAGTGCGACGTGCTGTTGATCGTCGGGTCGAACATGCCCTACTCGGACTTCTACCCCGCCCCGGGTCAGGCCCGGGCGGTGCAGATCGACATCGACGGCGCCCAGTGCGGGCTGCGCTACGACACCGAGGTCAACCTGGTCGGCGACGCCGGCCCCACGCTGGCCGCGCTGCTGCCGCTGCTGCGCACCGACCGGGACGGGTCCTGGCGCGAGCAGGTGGGGAGGTGGACGCGCAGCTGGCGGGCCACCCAGGACGCCCGGATCGCCACGAAGACCCACCAGCTCAACCCCGAGTACGTCGTCCGGCAGCTGTCCGACCGGTTGCCCGACGACGCGATGCTCGCCATCGACTGCGGGACGGCGACCAGCTTCTACGCCCGTGACATCGACGTCCGGCCCACGATGCTGGGCTCGCTCAGCGGCACGCTGCTGTCGATGGGCGGCGGCATGCCGTACGCGATCGCGGCCAAGAACGCCCACCCGGACCGGCCGGTGTTCGCCGTCATCGGCGACGGCGCGATGCAGATGAACGGCGTCAACGAGCTGATCACGGTCAGCCGGTACTGGCAGCGGTGGGCCGACCCGCGCTTCGTCGTCCTGGTGCTGAACAACCGGGACCTGTCGTTCGTGACCTGGGAGATGCGCGCGCTGGTCGGCGACGTGCCCTTCGCCGAGAGCCAGGACCTGCCCGACGTGCCCTACGCCGGCTGGGCGCAGCTGCTCGGGCTGGGTGGGCGTCGGATCAGCGCGAAGGCCGAGGTGCCGGGGCTCTGGGCCGAGGCGCTGGCCGCGGACCGGCCCTTCGTCGTCGACGCGGTGGTGGACCCCGACGTCCCGCTCATCCCGCCGCACCTGACCCTGGACCAGGTGGTGAACACCGCGAAGTCGCAGCTGGAGGGGGACCCGGCGGCGCCGCACGTGATCGCCGACGGTGCCAGGGAGGCCGTCGGTGCCCCGGTCCGCGGGCTGCTGCGCCGGGCGTTCGGTCGGCACGGGAGCTAGGTTCCGGGCGTGAGTGCACTCGAGGGCGTCTCCGAGACGTTCGACCCGTCCGCCTGGCAGACCGTCGAGGGGTTCGAGGGCCTCACCGACCTGACGTACCACCGGGCGGTCGACGCCGGCGTGGTCCGGGTGGCCTTCGACCGGCCGGAGGTGCGCAACGCGTTCCGGCCGCAGACCGTCGACCAGCTGCTGGCCGTCATGGAGCACGCCCGGCTGGCCACCGACGTGGGCTGCGTGCTGCTCACCGGCAACGGCCCCAGCGCGAAGGACGGCGGCTGGGCGTTCTGCTCGGGCGGGGACCAGCGGGTCCGGGGGCGCTACGGGTACGAGGCGTCGGCCGGCACGTCGGGGCGGCTGCACATCCTGGAGGTGCAGCGCCAGATCCGCTTCATGCCCAAGGTCGTGATCAGCGTCGTCCCGGGCTGGGCGGCCGGTGGCGGGCACAGCCTGCACGTGGTCAGCGACCTGACGCTGGCCAGCGCCGAGCACGGCCGGTTCAAGCAGACCGACGCCGACGTCGGCAGCTTCGACGGCGGTTTCGGCTCGGCCTACCTGGCCCGCCAGATCGGCCAGAAGTTCGCCCGCGAGGTCTTCTTCCTGGGCGAGGAGTACTCCGCGGCCGACGCGCACCGGATGGGGATGGTCAACGCCGTCGTCCCGCACGCCGACCTGGAGTCGACGGCGCTGGACTGGGGGCGGAAGATCGTGGCCAAGAGCCCGACCGCCCAGCGGATGCTCAAGTACTCGTTCAACCTGATCGACGACGGGCTGGTCGGTCAGCAGCTGTTCGCCGGGGAGACCACCCGGTTGGCCTACATGGCCGAGGAGGCCGTCGAGGGCCGCGACTCCTTCCTGGAGAAGCGTCCGGCGGACTTCAGCCGCTTCCCCTGGCACGTCTGACCAGGGCACGCGTGAGGGGGTCGTCGTGATCGTCGAGGTCCTGGGTCCCGACGACGTCCGGGTCGTCGACGTGGACGACCTGCGTCGTCTGCACCTGGCGCTGGGTGTGGTGGAGGTGGACGAGGCCGACGCGGCTCTGCGCGCGGCCGGGCTGGGTCGGCTCGACGGTGAGACCGGTCACCTCGACGTCGCGGCGCTGCGCGCTGCGGCGGAGGGGCAGGCGACGGTGGCCGACTGGGCGGCGGGGTGGGACGCGATGCTCGCGTACGCCCGCAGCAAGGGCTGGTCCAGCGAGGACGGGGTGAGCCTGCAGGTCCACGTCGAGTCGGCGGCAGCCGGCTGACCGAACACGGAACGAGACGATCCGGTCACGTCGAGTGGCGGATTGAGCGTTCATCCACAACACGCTGACATTGGAGGCCCTCGGTCGTTGTGGTGACTCCACTCGTGGATGCACCATGGGGACGTGACGAGCACGAACGACGTTTCCGCACCGGCGAGCACCCGGTCCCCGGGGCGCCCCCTGAGCCCCGAGCTGTCCGAGCAGCTGGTCTCGGTCGCCGTGGACATCCTCGCCGACGAGGGCTGGGGGAGGCTCAACAGCGACCGGGTCGCTGCCCGCGCCCGGGCCGGCAAGGCCGGCATCTACCGCCGCTGGCCGACCATGGCCGCGCTCGCCCGGCACGCGGTCACCGGCTTCGCGCTGGTCCGCCTCCCCGAGGACACCGGCTCCCTGCGCGGTGACCTGGTGGCCCTGCTGACGCCGTGGACCCGGCCGCTGGACCGTGAGGAGCGCGCCGCGGCCAGCCTGGTCGGAGCGGCCCGCCACGACGCGGACCTGCGCGCGGGCCTGGAGACCGCTGTCGTCGAGCCGCTGGCCGCCGTGCTGCGCGAGCTGGCCGACCGGTCCACCGCCCGCGGTCAGGCCGTGCCCGACCACCGGCTCGCCCTGCTGTCCACCCTGGTCCAGGCGCTGTGGTGGGAGCGGTACACCGCCTTCGCCGTCCCGCTGTCCGAGCGGGAGGTCGAGGAGATCGTCGACGAGGTGCTGGTGCCGGTCGTGGACCCCTCGGCCGCGGTGGGCCTGAGCGTCTGACCCGTCCGGGTCAGGCCGCGCCGGCGCCGCCGTCGTGGCCGTCGTGGCCGGGCACGAACTGGGCCGCCACGTCCTCGTCGGGCGGCGCGTCCTTCTCCAGGCCGGCCACCAGCTGCAGGGCCAGCGGCGCGTCCGGTCGCGCCGCCACCAGCTGGATGCCCAGGCCGATCGCCTCGATGGCGCCCAGGGTGAGCCCGTCGACCTCGGCCCGCCGGGTCAGCGAGGGCTCGGGGCCCATGGCCAGCCGGCGCTGCTCCACCACCATCACCCGGCCGGCGGCCACCAGCACCCCGCTGATCAGGTCGGCGGGCAGCCGCAGGTTGGGCACGTCACCCTCCAGCTGCTGGGTCCACGTGGCGTGCAGTGCCCGGGACAGCTGGTGCTCGCAGCGTCGCAGCAGCTCCCGCTCGTGCACCCGCAGCGAGGCACTGGCCTGCAGCACGTCGACGTACTGCCGACGGTCGGCCCAGCCGATCATCGCCGGGTAGGCCATCACCTGGTGGGCCATCCAGGACTGCACGGTGGCCACCGCGCCGGTGCCCGGTCGCCGTCCGGCGACCGCCCGGGCCGGGCCGTCCACCCACGGTGTCCGGTCGGCGAAGTAGAGCTCCTCCTTGGTGCAGAAGTGGTTGAAGACCGTCTGCACCGCCACGTCGGCCTCGTCGGCCACGTCGGCGATGGTCACGGCCTCGAAGCCGCGCTCGGCGAACAGCCGTTGCGCCGCCTCCTTGACCTCCCGACGGGTCTGCGCCTTCTTCCGCGCCCGCCGGTCGAGGCTCTCCTCCTGCACGGCGGGAGCGTAGGCGGCTGATCGGCCCCATGACCAGCGCACCAGCCGCCTGCGTTCCGACCCGGCTCAGTCCGGTGCGGTCGGGTCGCCGGCCCAGTCCGCGGAGACGGCCTGCGCCCACGAGCGCACCAGGGCCGGCAGGTCCACGACGTCCAGGTCCGCGGCGACGTCGGCCACCGTCGTCGTCCAGTGCTCGGGCCGTTCCGCGGGCGCCCCGGTCTGCTGGCCCAGCGCCGTCCGCAGCCGGACGAGGCCGCCGGGGTCCCCCTCGTGCGGGTGCTGCGCGTCGTAGGCGTCGACGGCCAGCTGCAGCAGGGCCGCGGCGCGCAGGTCGCTGGGGGCCTCGTCACGCAGCCCCCGCACCGTCACGTCGAACAGGCGGGTGCAGGCCGGGGAGGCGCCGGGGTGTCGGGCCTCCAGGTCGGGCCGGGCCACCAGCACGGAGCCGCAACCGGGGCACCGGGACACCAGCGGGGCCGGGCCGGGCAACGGGGGGAGCGGCGGTGCGCCGTCGGCCGCAGAGGGGTCGGACGACGTCGGGGGCACCTGGAGATCGTGCCGCACACCGGTGCCCGCCGCTGGGGGAGAGACTGTGGGGCATGTCGCTGACGATGGGACCGGGGCCGTTGGCCCACGCCAACCGGGGCCGCTTCAACACCGACCTCTCCGCCGCCCCGGCGCACCTGCTCTACCTGCACGAGGTGCCCCAGCGGGTGCGCGGCGTCGTCGCCAGCGAGGTGGTCGTGGACACCGAGCGTGCCGTGCTGCTGCACGAGTCCGGGCTGCTCCCGCAGTGGTACGTCCCCCGCGAGGACGTCCGCACCGACCTGCTGACCCCGACGTCGACCAGCACGCACTGCCCGTTCAAGGGAGACGCGTCCTACTGGACGCTCACCGTCGGCGACCGGGTGGTCCAGGACGCGGTGTGGGCCTACCCCGAGCCCGTCGACGCCGTCCCCGAGCTGGCCGGGCTGGTCGCGTTCTGGTTCGACCGGGTGGACGCCTGGTACGAGGAGGACGAGCTGGTCTTCGGTGGTCACCCGCGCGACCCCTTCCACCGGGTGGACACCCGGCGCAGCAGCCGGCGGGTCACCGTCACCGTCGGTGGGCGCGAGCTGGTCTCCACCGACCGGGCCCTCGCGCTGTACGAGACCGGGCTGCCGACCCGCTGGTACCTGCCGCGGGAGGCCGTCGACCCCGCGCTGCTGACCGCCTCGGACACCCGCTCGGAGTGCCCGTACAAGGGTGTCGCGTCCTACGCGCACGTCACGGTGGACGGCGTCCGGCGGCAGGACCTGCTGTGGTGCTACGTCGCCGCCTTCCCCGAGGCGCAGGCCGTCGCCGGGTACTGGGCCGTCGACGACAGCGCCGACGACGTCGAGGTCCGGGTCGGGTGAGGTCGGGGCTGCTCGCCGCCGGTCTCCTGCTGCTGGCCGGCTGCGGCGGGCCGCCCGCCGCAACCGACATCAGCTCCGCCCTGCAGGCAGACGGGGCACCGGCGGCGTTCGCCGACTGCTTCGCCGCCGGGCTGCTGGACGCCGACGTCCGGGATTCGACGCTGGACGTCTTCGCCGAGCAGGGTGCGGTGGACGACGAGGGCGTCGAGGTGGAGCTGCCGGTGGACGACCTCGCCGTCGCCGACGCGCTGCTCGCCGACTGCGCGGAGACCACCACGACCGGTTGATCCCCGGGCCCGGTGGGCAGGGGCGGGGGCATGGCTGCTCCCGTGATTGCCGTCCTGGACGTCGACGGCACCCTCGTCGACTCCAACTACCACCACGCCCTGGCCTGGTACCGGGCCTTCCGGTCGCTGGGGGAGACGTTCCCGGTCTGGCGGCTGCACCGCCTGATCGGCATGGGCGGGGACCAGCTGGTGGCCGCGATCGGCGGTGACGAGCTGGAGGAGCGGCTCGGCGACCGGGCCCGCGAGCGGTGGAACCAGGAGATGGAGCCGCTGCTCGGGGAGCTGTGCCCGCTGCCCGGCGCCCGGGACCTGCTGGTGGCGGTCCGGGAGCGTGGGCACCGGTTGGTGCTGGCCAGTTCCGGCAAGGCCGACCAGGTCGACCACCACCTGGACCTGCTCGACGCCCGGGACGTCGCCGAGGCCTGGACGACCAGCGACGACGTCGAGGCCTCCAAGCCGCACCCGGACCTGCTGCAGACCGCGCTGAGGAAGCTGGGCGAGCCGCAGGACGCCCCGGCGGTCGTCGTCGGTGACTCGGTGTTCGACGTGGCGGCCGCTGAGGCCGCCGGGATGCCGGCGATCGTGGTCCGGTCCGGCGGGTTCGGCGACGACGAGCTGCGCGACGCCGGGGCGATCGACCTGTTCGACACCCCGGCCGACCTGGTGGCCGCGCTGGACCGGACCCCGCTGGCATGAGCGTCCGCGTCGGTCTGGTGGGGGCGGGGGGCGTGGGCGCCCGGCACGCCCGGGTCCTGCAGGGGATGCAGGACGTCGAACTGGTCGGGATCGCCGACCCGGTCCCGGCGGCGGCGCAGGCGCTGGCGGGCGGGCTCGACGTGCCGGTGCGCACCACCGCGGAGCTCCTGGCGGCCGGGTTGGACGGCGTGTGGCTGTGCGTCCCGCCCTTCGCGCACGGCGAGCTCGAGCGCCAGGTGGTCGAGGCCGGCGTGCCCTTCTTCGTGGAGAAGCCCCTGGCCGCGGACCTCGCCGTCGCCGAGGAGGTGGCCGCGCTGGTCGCCGCCGCCGGGCTGCCCACGGCCACCGGCTACCACTGGCGGCACCTGGACACCGTCGCGACCGCCCGCGCCGGACTGGCCGGGCGCGCCCCTCGGCTGGTCGCGGCCCGCTGGTGGGGCACGACGCCGCCGCCGGCCTGGTGGAGCGACGGTGCGCGCTCGGGCGGTCAGCTGGTCGAGCAGGCCACCCACGTGCTGGACCTGGTCCGGGTGCTGGCCGGGGAGGTCGACGAGGTGGTCGGGGGCAGCGCCGTCTCGACGCGCGAGGGCCGCGACGTGCCCGACGCCACCGCCGCGGTGCTCCGGATGGCCTCCGGCGCCGTGGGGTCGGTGAGCACCTCCTGCGTGCTGCCTGTGCTCACCGCCGCCGGGCTGGAGGTGGTCGCCGACGACCTGGTCCTCCAGCTCACCGAGACCTCGCTGTCGGTGCGGACCCGGGAGGGCGAGGAGCAGCACACCCCGGCCGTCGACGCCCGGGAGGCCGTCGACCGTGCCTTCGTGGACGTGCTGGCCGGCGGGGCCGCCGCCGGGGGACTGGTCGACGTGGCCGAGGCGCTGCGCACCCACCGGCTGGCCTGGGCCCTGGCCGAGGCCACCCGCACCGGGTCGACCGTGCGGGTCGCGTCGTGATCCGCACGCTGGTCGTGCCCCGCGCCGGCGAGCTGGCCTTCGAGGACACCGAGGAACCGCCGCTGGCCGAGGGCCTGTTCCGCGCCGAGACCGCCTACACCGGGCTGTCCGCGGGCACCGAGCTGACCTGGTTCCGCGGCACGAGCCCCTGGTTCGCCGCCGGCTGGGACGGCGACCTGGGCCTCTTCGAGCGCGGTCGTCCCGCGCAGGCCTTCCCGGTCCGGCGGCTGGGGTACATGGAGGTCGCGCGGGTCACCGACAGCCGCACGTCGGTGACCGCGCCCGGCGACCTGGTGGCGATGGCCTACGGGCACGCCACGGTCGTGCACGGCGACCCGCTGGCCCAGGCCGTCGTCCCGGTGCCGGCCGACCTGGACCCGGTGCTCGGGGTCTACGTCGCCCACCTGGGCCCCATCTGCGTCAACGGCCTGCTGCACGCCGCCGCCGACGTGGGCGGCCGGGAACTCGCCGACGGCGTCCGCGGCCGGATGGTGCTGGTGACCGGCGGTGGCGCCATCGGCCTGCTCGTCGGTCTGCTGGCCCGCGTGCACGGGGCCGCCGAGGTCGTCGTGGTCGACCCCACTCCGCAGCGGCGGGCGGCCGCCGAGGCGCTGGGCCTGCAGGCCCGGGACGACACCCCCGACCTGGCGCGGGACCTGAAGACCCGGTGGCGGCACGGGCCCGCCGACCGCGGCGCCGACGTGGTCTTCCAGTGCCGCGGCACCGCGGCGGCACTGGCGACCGCGCTGCGCTGCCTGCGGCCGCAGGGCACCGTGGTGGACCTGGCGTTCTACGTCGGCGGGGCCGACGACGTCCGGCTGGGGGAGGAGTTCCACCACAACGGGCTGTCCCTGGTGTGCGCCCAGATCGGCCGGGTGCCCCGCGGGCTGGCGCACCTGTGGGACCGGCGCCGGCTGGCCACCGAGACGCTGGGCCTGCTCGCCGGGCACGGTCGGCTGGTGCGGGAGGTGCTGGTCACCGACGTCCTCCCGCTGGACGAGGCCCCCCGCGTGGTCGCCGAGCTCAGCGCGCGGGAGCGGCACGCCCTGACGGTGGTGTTCGCGGGGCCGGCAGCGTGAGCGGCCGGGTCTGCTGCGGTGCGCGGCCCAGCAGCTGCTGGTAGCGCGTCTCGTAGGCCGCTGCCATCACCGGCGGGGCGAACCGGCGACGGGCCTCCCGCGCGCACACCGCCGGGTCGATGTCGGCGACCGCGCGCAGGCCCTCGGTGAACCCGTCGACGTCGTCGGCCAGGAAGCCGGTGACCCCGTGGTCGACCAGCGTGGGCAGGCATCCCCGGGCCATCGCCACGACCGGGGTGCCGGCGGCGAGTGCCTCGCACACCGCCGTACCCCCGGGTTCCTCCCAGTCGATCGGGAACAGCGCGGCCCGGGCGCCGCCGAGCAGCTCGGCCTTCTCCTGGCCGGCCACGCTGCCCACCCAGCGCACCCGCTCGCCGTCCAGGTGCGGGCGGACGTGCTCGCAGAACCACGCGACGTCGGCGTTGTCCCGCGCCCCGCCCGGGGCGGCCAGCGCGGCGGCCAGGGCGGCCTGGTCGGGGTACGGGCCGACCGGACCGGCGAGCACCAGCGGCACGTCGGCGCGGGCGCACGCCTCGATCGCCGTCAGCGCGCCCTTCGTGGGGGTGAGCCGGGCCAGCAGCAGCGCGTAGGGCCCGCGCCGTGCCCGCGGCAACGGGGGGACGTCGGTCACCGGCACCGCCAGGGGCACGTGGCCCAGGGACTGCCGCTGCAGCAGCTCCGGGCCGCGGGCCAGCTGGCTCTCCGAGACCCCGACGTAGGCGACCCGGCCGCGGCCGTCGAAGGTGGCGTAGAAGTCGGCGTTGCGGGCGAGGTCCCAGTGCAGGGTGTGCAGCACCGGCGGTGCGCTGACGCCCATCGCGCCCAGCACCGCCGGCCCGACCACCTCGAGGTGGGTGTGCACCAGGTCGAAGGGCCGGCCGGCGCCCGCGTACCGGGCCACGGTGTCCAGGACCAGCCCGGCGTGCGCGTGCGCCACCCCGACGACCTGCGGGTAGGGACCGGGGAGGCGGGCGAACTGCCCGGTCGGGAAGGCGCTGACCCGTTCCTCGGCGGGCAGCGTGGACTCACCCACCGTGGCCAGCACGACCTCGTGGCCCCGGGCCCGCAGCTCGGTGGTGAGCGTGGCGACGACGTTCTCCAGGCCGCCGTAACCGACCGGCGGCACCGCGAGCCAGGGCCCGGCGTCCATCAGCAGCCTCATCGGCGTCGACCCGCGGCGGCCCGGACCTGGGCCATCGGTGGGCGTTCCACGACGCCGACGTCCCAGCCGACGGCCTCCAGGGCCTCGTCGGTGCGGACGAACTGGAGCAGGTCGGCCGCGGTCACCGGGGCACCCCCGGGCAGCCGGGACAGCGCGGTCTGCAGCACCTGGCCGGCCATCCGGCCCAGCGCGGCGTCGCTCTGGTGCCCGTGCCGCCGGGTGCCCAGGTCCACCTGGGCCAGCGTCCGCACCCCGGCGAGCCGGGTGAGGTCGACGAGCAGGCCGAACTCGACCCCGTAGCCGGAGACGAACGGCACCTCCTCCAGCAGCGTGCGTCGCCCGGCGTACTCCCCGCCCAGGGGCTGCACGACCCCGGCGAGCTCGGGCCACAGCGCGTTGAGCAGCGGCCGGGCCAGCAGCTCGGTCACCCGGCCGCCGCCGGTGGGGACCAGCCCCTCGGAGGTCAGCAGCGGACGGTCGTAGACGCCCTTGACGAACCCGACCGAGGGGTCCGACAGCAGCGGGCCCAGCAGCCCGGCTACGTACCCCGGGTCCACGTCGACGAGGTCGGCGTCCAGGAAGACCAGCAGGTCACCGGTGGTGGCTGCCAGCGACTTCCACAGCGCCTCGCCCTTGCCGCCCCCGGGCAGCCGGCCGAGCTCGGGCAGGACCGAGTCGACGGCGACCACCCGGGCGCCGGCGGCGGCGGCGACCCGGGCGGTGTCGTCGGTCGAGTCGCTGTCCACGACGACGATCTCGTCGACCAGCGGGATCTCCTGCTGCCAGGCCCGGCGCAGCGTCCCGACGATGGCCCCCACGGTGCGTTCCTCGTCGCGGGCCGGGAGCACCACGCTGACCGAGGTCCGCCCACGCTGCTTGGCGGCCAGCAGCTGCCGGGGGTCGTGGTCGGCCGCGCGGGTGGTGCGGTCCTCGAGGAGCGCTCGGACGTCGGCGCGCATGCACTCTCCTGCGGGTCCGGCGACGGAGCCGCCGACCTGCCGGCGTGGCTTGCCGGGACGAGCACAGTGACACACCCGCCCCGGTCCGGCACCCGGGCGGCCCTGGTGCCGGGCGACCGGGTGACCGGGCGGCCAGGGTGCCCAGCCGCTCAGCCGACCACGGCCTCCTCGGCCCAGCGCTCGGCGTACTCGCCGACGGTGACCATGGGGGGCCGCTGGTCGACCGCGACAGGGACGCTGGTGGGCACGAAGCCCGCACCGTCGTGGGCGAACTGGGTGAGCAGGCCGCCGGGCGCCCCGCGGTGCCGGTCGCTGCTGCCGCGCTTGGCGCGGGACAGCACGGTGGACACGATCTGCCCGGCCATCACGCCCAGCGCCTCGTCGCTCTGGTGGGAGTGCACGCGGGTGCCGAGGTCGACCTGGGCCAGCCCGGGCAGGCCGCACACCTGCAGCAGGTCCACCAGCAGGCCCACCTCGACGCCGTAGCCGGAGACGAAGGGCACCTGCTCCAGGGCCGAGCGCCGTCCGGCGTACTCCCCGCCCAGGGGCTGCACGAAGCCGGCGAGCTCGGGCCACAGCGCGTTGAGCAGCGGGCGGGCGGTGAGCTCGGTGACCCGGCCACCGCCGGCCGCCCGCACCTCGCCGTCGACGGTCAGCGGGCGGGTGTAGCAGCCCTTGACGTAGTCGATGCGGGGGTCGGTGAGCAGCGGGGTCAGCAGGCCGGGCACGTAGTGGCTGACGTCGTTGAGCAGGTCGGAGTCCATGAAGACCACCAGGTCGCCGGTGGTGGCGGCCAGGGACTTCCACAACGCCTCGCCCTTGCCGCGGCGCGAGCCCAGGGTGGGCAGCACGTCGGCGGTGGCGACGACGTCGGCGCCGGCGGCCCGGGCGATGGCCGCGGTGTCGTCGGTGGAGTCGGAGTCCATGACCAGCACCTCGTCGACCAGCGGCACGTCGGTCACCCAGCGGGCGACGAGGTCGCTGACCAGGCCACCGACGGTGGCCGCCTCGTTCCGGGCGGGCAGCACGACGCTCACCCGGTGCCCACCGCGGCGCTTGGCCGCGAGCAGGGCAGCGGTGTCGATCTCGGCCAACGAGGTGGCCGACGAGGTGCGGTTGTCGAACCAGGCACGGGCGTCGGGTCGCATGCCCCCACTGTCTGTCACACGTGTCGCTCCTGTCGCGCGGACGGGACCCGGTTCACGTGATCTTCACGCGGGACCCGCAGCGGTGCACACGCCCGTAACGGGCCCTGACCAGCGGTTACCTGCCGTCTGCCCGCCGTCCACCTGCAGGTGGTCGGGGTGCCGCGGAACCGGTGGCGGGGTGCGGCCGTGGCGGTGCCGGCGGTGGTGCCGGGGGTGGTGCCGAGGGTGGTGTCAGCGCTGGTGTCAGGGGTGCCGGACGGCACGGCTGCCGCCGCACGCCCAGGCGACGGCGAGGCCGGCCCGGGCCAGACCCAGCGGGTCGGTGCGGCCGGTGAGCACGCAGACGCCGGCCGCGGCGGTCAGCCCGGTCGACCGCTCCACGACGGACAGCAACCGGTCGGCGACGGCGTCCCGGTCGGCCTCGGGGACCGCCAGCACGACCGCGAGCTCGGTGGCCGACAGCCGCAGCGACCGGTCCTCGGCGCGGGTCTCCCGGCGCACGGTGCGCTCGGCCCGGTCGGCGAGCACCGGGTCCGCGGGCAGGGCGAGGAGGACCAGTGTCGCGCCGACGGGTGCGGCGGCCAGCATGCCGGTGGCGTCGGGCAGGACGGCGACCGGCGCGTGGTGCACCGGGGCGTCGTCCAGCAGCGTCATGCAGGACAGATCGGCCGGACGGGCCCGCTCCTTGAGCCGACACCCGCCCCGACCTGGCAGGACGTCGACGGCGACCCGCCGGTGGCCGTCGTGTCGGCGTCGCCGTCGTGCGGTCTCGGCGGAGGAGGGGCTCAGGCGGGGGAGGGGGCGTGCGGGTCCGGGTGGCCCAGGTCGGTGAGCCAGCCGCGGAGCACCCGGTGCAGGTGCTCGGCGCCGACGACCTCGCCGGGTGCGGCGAAGGAGGAGGGGTGCAGCAGGAACCCGTGCTGCTGGGGGCCGCCCAGTCCGCCGTGCGAGCCGACGTGCGGCTCGAAGGGGGAGGCCTCCTCGGTGGCCGGGTCGAAGCGGCTGTTGACCATCACGTCGGCGCAGTGCGGGAAGGTCGACGTCCGGGCGACGAGCCGGGCGGCGTGCTCGCCGTAGAGGGCCAGCGGGTCCTCCCCGATGACGACGCCGGAGTCCAGCCGGTGCAGCCCGTCCCGGCCCAGGACGACGGGGCCGAACTCCGCGGAGTGCACGAGCAGGAACCCCACGCCGTCGTGGTCGACGAGGGAGGGCAGCAGGTCGGGCCACTCGCGCTCGATGGTCTCCAGGGTGACCCGCCCGGGCAGGTCGGTGAAGGACACCATCGCCGTGTGGCCGCTGACCACGCAGACCACGCCGGGGGCCACCCGGGCGACCCGGCCGGGCTCACCGGTGACGTCGCGGGTCCGGTGCTCGGCGGACCCGGCGCGCTCGACCCGGTCCCGCAGCCGGCGGGCGACCAGCCCACCCCCGGAGGCGGCCTCGGCCAGCGCGGCACCCACCTGCCAGCCCTCCGCCGGACGGCGGGAGTCGGCCGGCCCGGTGAGCGGCTTGCGGCGTCCCCGGTGCCGGCGGGTCTGCGGGGCTCCGCCGCAGAGCCGGCCCACCAGCTCCTCGATCGACTCGCCGAACCGGTCCGCGAACGCCCAGCCCTGGGTCTGGCCGTGGTCGGACAGGCACACCAGGTGGTAGGGGCGGGGGGCCAGCTGGGTGGCCCGCCAGAGCCGGCCGATCTGCTGGTCGATGCTGCGCAGCACCTCGAGGGTGTCGAAGCGCTCGATGCCCGAGTGGTGCGCGACCTCGTCGTAGCCCAGGAAGTCCGCGTAGGCGACGGGGCGGCCGGCCAGCATGTCCTCGATCAGCGCGGCGACGACGACGTCCCGGGCGATGACCGTGGTCCCCGGCCGGGCCAGCGGGTAGACCCCGCCCCGGCTCACCCGGGGGACGACGTCGGCACGGCGCTGGCGGGACGCGGCGGCCAACTCGCGGGCGACGTCGACCAGGGAGACCGCCAGCGTGCGCAGCGCGTTCACCGGGTTGGCGAAGTAGGCGTAGTAGCCGGCGCCGAGCCGGTCGGACCCGCGCCGCTCCCGCCGGGCCCCCTTGGGGACCACGACGGCCAGCGAGCTCATGGTCAGCGACACGTGCCGGGCGTCGCCGGTGAACAGGTTGCCCCGGCCGGCGCCGTCCCCGGAGAGCAGGCCCCGGCCGTCGCTGTGCCGGGCCTCCACGAGGGCGGCGTCCTCGGGGTGGGAGACGGCGACGACCCGGTCGCGTTCCTTCTCGTACCAGCGGAACCCGACGATGTCGTGGTTGTCCCCGTGCAGGATCCCGCAGACGCTGGCCCCGGTCTGGGAACTCCAGTCGGTGTGCCAGGAGGTCAGCACGTGGCTGTCGGCGCGCAGCCAGGCGGCCAGGGTGGGCATCGACCCGTCCCGCACGGCGCGCTGAGCGACCTGGTGCCCCAGCCCGTCGATCTGCAGGAAGAGCACCCCGGGGACGTCGTCCTCCGGGGCGCCGGTGGCCTTGCGGCGGGCCCGGCGGAAGAACAGCTCGTCCTCGTCCAGGGCCAGCGCGGAGCTGATCAGCGCGGCGACCCCGGCCATCACCACGGCCACCACGACGGAGGTCCGGAAGGAGGTCACGGTGACCCCGGGGATGGCGTAGAAGACGCCCAGGACGCCGGCGCCGAGCACCAGGAAGCCGCCCAGGCCCAGGGTGAAGAAGGCGATCGGCAGCGCGACCCGCATGAGCAGCGGCCACACGACACCGGCCAGCACGCCCAGCAGCAGCGCGGCCACCGGTGGCTGCCACCAGGCGTGCATGGCGAAGCCGGTGAGCCAGCGGTCCAGCAGCAGCAGGGCCGCCGTCGTCAGCGCCCAGACCAGCAGGACCCGGGTGACCAGCCGGCCGCCGGTCAGCACCCGCCGGGCGGGTGGGCGGTGCGGGACGTACCTCGTGCTCACGGTCGGGGGGCCTGCTTCTTCTCCTCGCGGCGCCGGGAGGCGACCAGGTTGCCGACCAGGCCGACGACGAGGACCAGCCCGGTCGCGACGAGGGTGGCCACCAGCGGGTTGTCGAAGACCCCGCCGCTGACGACGCCGAGCAGGGCGTAAGCCACTGCCCAGAGGAACGCGGCGCCCAGCGAGGCCGGGAGCAGCCGCTTCCACGGGTAGGCCAGGGTGCCGGCGGCCAGCAGGACCGGGATCCGGCCGGCCGGCAGCAGCCGGCCGACGACGACGATCTGCCAGCCGTGCCGGGCGAACTGGCCGCGGACCTCCTCCAGCCGGTCGGCGTGCTGCCCGCGGGAGACCCAGCGGACCGCGGCGGGGCCGCCGGACCTGGCGACGGCGAAGGTGACCACGTCGCCGAGGAAGGCGCCGAGGGTGGCCAGCAGCAGCACCAGGGCGATGTCGAGCCGGTCGGTGGTCATCGCCACCGCTGCGGCCACCGACAGCAGTGGACCGGTCGGCACCACCGGCACGACCGAGCCCAGCAGGACCCCGCCGAAGAGCACCGGGTACCCGACGCTGCTGCCGTCGGTCCAGCCCGAGGCCAGCACCGCGACGCTCACGCCGCCTCCTCCAGCCGGACCCGGGTGCCGGGCGCCGTCACGAGCACCCGGGTGGGCAGGTCGGCGGCCGCGACGGCGGCGGCGAACTCGCGCGGGGGGTCGACCAGCAGTCGTCTCATCAGCGGGCCCACCCGCGGCAGTGTCGTCGTCCCCACGGCGGCCAGGGTGCCCCAGTGCACCGGGACGGCGACGCGCGGGCGGAGCAACGCGCAGGCCAGGGCTGCGGCGGCGGGGTCCATGTGGCCGGGGCCCAGCGAGGTGCCCCAGCCCCAGACCGGGAGCAGCGCGACGTCCAGCGGGGGGAGGTCGCGCATGCCGGGGAAGACGTCGGTGTCCCCGGCGGCGTAGACGCACCGGCCGTCGCCGGCGACCAGGTGCCCCATCGCGACGGCGTCCGGGCCGTGGGTGGAGCGGGGGCCCCAGCGGTGCCCGCTGTGCCGGGCCGGCACGCCGGTGACGGTGAGCGCGCCCTCGGACACCGACTCCCCGGGGGCCAGCTCGGACACCGCGGTGAAGCCCCGGGCCCGCAGCCAGGCCCCGCCCCCGCGCGGGACGACGATGCGGGTGCCGCGACCCAGCCGGCGCAGCGAGGGCAGGTGAAGGTGGTCCCCGTGCAGGTGGCTGATCAGCACCAGGTCGACGTCGGCCCAGGTGGCCGGGTCCAGCGGGGGCACCACGCGGCGCAGCGGCCCCACGCCGCCGGTGAGCAGCGGGTCGGTGAGCACCACCTGCCCGGCCAGCTCGACGCGGACCGTCGAGTGGCCGAGGAAGGTCAGGTGCACGGCGCTCAGTATCAGCGCAGCGCGGGCTCGCCGGCCGGAACGCGCAGCAGCTCCGCGACCTCCTCGATGGGCACAAGCTGCGGCGTCGCCCGGCTGCGGACCATCTGGACACCGGCGTCCAGGACGCCGTCCAGCAGCGGACCCGGCTCGACGCCGTGCGCCACCACCATCAGCCCGAAGGCCTCCGCGTTGGCCGTGATGGCCCGCACGACCCGCAGGGTGTGCTCGTCGTCCCCACGGCCGCCGAGGGCCGAGACGTCGATGCGGATCGAGTTCAGCGGGATGCGGGACAGGTGCGAGACCAGGGTGCGGCCCATGCCGTAGTCGTCCAGGCAGATCCGGACCCCGGCGGCGTGCAGCTCGTGCAGCACCCCGGGCAGCGCGGCGGGCGCGGTGAGCAGGGCGTCCTCGGTCAGCGCCAGGCACAGCCGGTGCGCGGGGAGGTCCGCGGTCACCAGCGCCGTCGCGACGTCGTCGGCGAGCTGGTCCACCTGGACGTGCCCGGCCGGGAGGTCGATGGCCAGCGCCAGCTGCCGCGGCAGGCCGACCGCGTGCGCGGTGGCGGTGGCGAGCACCCAGCGCTGCAGCAGGGCGTCCTGGCCCTGCCGCCCGGCGGCCGCCCACAGCTCGGCCGCGGGCAGCAGCCCGGCCGTGCGGTGCTGCCAGACCGGGACGGCGTGCAGCGAGCGCAGCGGCTCCCCGGTCGTGCCGGCCAGGGTGTAGCGCAGCTGGACGTGCCCCTCGGCCAGGGCGGTGGCGACGTCGGAGTCGGCGACCTGGGCGCCCCGGCCGTCGTCCCAGACGCGCAGGCAGCCCTTGCCGGCCTGTTTGGCTGCGCGCAGCGCGGCGTCGGCCTCGCGGAAGGCCAGCTGGCCGCTGCCCGGGCGCAGCTGCGACACCCCGACGCTGGCCCCGATGGCGAAGGTCCACTCGGCCGTGCGGTGCGGGAGCGCGAGGACGTCGACGATCCGCTGGGCGGCCTCGACGGCCTCGCTGAGGGTGCCCTCGACCAGGACGGCGAACTCGTCGCCCCCCAGCCGGGTCACCACGTCCTGCTCGCGGACGACGGTGCGCAGCCGGCCGGCCACCTCGACCAGCAGGTGGTCACCGGCCTCGTGCCCGGCCTCGTCGTTGACGGCCTTGAACCCGTCGAGGTCGAGCACCAGCAGGCAGCGTTCGGTGGTCCCGCCGGCCATCTGCTGGAACAGCATCGCCCGGTTGGGCAGTCGGGTCAGGTGGTCGGTGTAGGCCATCCGCTCCAGCTCGCGCTCCCGGCGGCGGCGGGTGGTGACGTCGCGCAGCTGCAGGACCCGGCGGTCCCCGGCGGCGCGGTCGTGGTGGGTGACCTCGAGGTCGGTGGGCTCGCCGTCGGCGTCGGTGACGCGGAAGTGCAGCACGGCGCCGGCGGTCAGCGCCGCCCCGACCCGCTGGTGGTCCTCGGCGTCGACCCGGTCCAGCAGCGACCCCGACAGCGGGCCCTCGGCGGGCAGGCCGAGCAGGTGGCGGGCGGCGCGGGAGGCGAACTGCAGCCGGTGGTCGCCGTCGACGATGGCGACCCCGTCGGAGGAGGACTCGACCAGCTCGCGGAAGTCCTCCTCGGTGCGCACCAGGTCCTCGATGAGGCGACCGCTGTCCCGGATCCGCAGGGTGTTGCGCAGCAGCAGCAGCACGACGACGCCCGCGGTGCCGACGACCGCCGCGGCCGACAGCGGCTGCCCGCGCAACACGGCCGCGACCAGCACCACCGGCAGCCCCACGGTGGCCCCGACGGTGATCGCCAGGCCGAGGAAGTTGACCCGAGGGGCGCCGGCGCGCGGGTCCTCGTGCCGGCTGCAGGACAGCGGCGAGGACGTGATCGCCAGGACCGAGGCCTCCAGCGCCAGGACCACCGCGACGTCCCCGACGGCCTGCCAGGCCTGGGAGGGGTCGGCGATGCCCAGCGCGAGCATCACCGTGGCCAGCGCGATCAGCGAGGTCGAGGCGATCATCGCCGTCGCCGACCGGCGCAGGGCGCGGGTGGACACGGTGCACAGCGCCCCCGCGGTGCCGACGGCGACCGCGGCGTACACGCCGTAGGCGGCCGCCAGCGGGGTGACGTCGGCGGCGGGGGAGAAGACCAGCACGTCGCTGACCACCAGCAGCGAGGCGGTGACCATCGCGCCGTCGACGAGCAGGGCCGGCCAGCGGGTGCTGCGCACCTGGCTGGCCAGCAGCCCGCAGACCAGCGGGGGGATGCAGACGGCCGGGAGCAGCAGCACGTCCCCGACGCCGACCTCGCCGAACGCGGGGGTGAGCCCGGTCCCGGTGAGCAGGCTGGCCGCGGCGAACAGGGAGCCACAGACGGCCATCAGCCGCCAGGGCACCAGGGTGCGGCGGTCCATGCCGCGGGTGGCCCGGGAGGCGCGCACCGCGGCGGCGGTGCCGACGACGCCCAGCACCAGGTTGTCCCACTGCCGGCCGCTGCCGTCGGGCGCCGACAGCGGCACGGCGACGACCAGGGCCAGCAGGGCCAGGAGCAGGCTGACCGCCCCCGCGGTCGACACCCGCCTCACGACGGGCTCCCGCCGGGCAGGGCGAGGACGCCGTCCAGCCGGGCGGTCAGGTCGGCGGCCTCGATGGGGCGGGCCAGCAGGAAGCCCTGCACGAAGCGGTGGCCCATGTCGCGCAGCAGCTGCAGCTCGGCGGTGGTCTCCACGCCCTCGACGACGACGTCCATCCCCAGGCTGCTGCCCAGGTGCAGGACCGAGCGGCACAGCGCCCGCCGCTGCGGGTCGACCTCGATCTGGGCGAGGAACTGGCGGTCCATCTTGAGCACGTCGATCGGCAGCCCGACCAGGTAGGCCAGCGAGGACCAGCCGGTGCCGAAGTCGTCCACCGCGATCCGGACGCCCAGCCGGCGCAGGGCCAGCAGCTCGTCGGTGACGTGGGTGGCGTCCAGCAGCACCGACTCGGTGAGCTCGAGGGTGAGCCGGGAGGCGGGCAGCCCGCTGGCCGCCAGCGCGTCCAGGACGTCGGTGAGCAGCTCTCCGCTGCGGACGTGCCGGGCCGAGACGTTGACCGCGACGGCCAGCGACGAGCCGGGCAGCGCGGCGACGGTCGCCGTGGCGGTGCGCAGCACCCAGCGACCCAGCGTCACCACCAGCGAGGACTCCTCGGCCAGTGGCACGAACTCCGCGGGGGACACCGCACCCCAGGTGGGGTGCTGCCAGCGCAGCAGGGCCTCGACGGAACCGGTGCGGTGCAGTGCCAGGTCCACGACGGGTTGGTAGACCAGCCGCAGCTCGTCGCGGTCCAGCGCACCGGCCAGGTCGTGGCGCAGGGCGTCCCGCCGGTTCTGCGCGATGAGCAGGGCCACCGAGTGCCGGCGGACCCGGCCCGGTCCGGCGGCGCGGGCGCTCACCATGGCCACGTCGGCGCGGCGCAGTGCCTCACCGGCGTCGGTGTCGCCGTCCAGCGGGATGACGCCGGCCGAGGCCGACACCCGCAGCCCGGCGACGGGGTGGTCGGCGTCGACGGTGGCGGTGAGCCGGTTGGCGACGGTCTCGGCGTCCGCGACGCTGCCGGTGACGACGACGGCGAACTCGGCGGGCCCGGACCGGACCAGCCAGTCGTCGCCGCGGAGCACCCGGGAGAAGCGGCCGGCCAGCTCGACCAGGACCGCCGGGGGTGCCTCGTCCCCCGCGCTGCCGTCGGGCAGGCCGGTCAGCCCGACCATCACCAGGGAGTTCGCCGTCCCGGGGGCGCGGAGCAGGTGGGCCAGTCGCTGCACCAGCGCGGCCCGGTTGGGCAGGCCGGTGACCGGGTCGGTGGTGGCGACCAGCGGGCGGTCGGTGTCGTCGGGGGTGACGGCCTCCCGGGTGACGTCGCGGCAGTGCAGCACCAGCGCGCCCACGTCGGGGTCCTCCCGCAGGTCCCGGATCCGGACCTGGATCAGCCGCCAGCCACCGTCGGTGTGGCGGAGGCGGGCGGTGCGGGTGCGGCCCTCGGCGGTCTCGTCGCGGTCGGTCGCGCTCAGGGCGGTGACCAGTCCGGGGGCGTCGTCGGGGTGGACGGTGGCGGTGAGCTCCTGGCCCACGGTGCGGCCGGGGTCGAGCCCGAGCAGGTCGGTGAGGGCGCTGGAGGACCAGGTCACCCGGAGCCGGTCGTCCAGGATGACGACCGGGTCGACGCTGGAGCGGACCAGCGTGCGGAAGTAGGCCTCGCTGCGCTGCAGCCTGTCCGTCAGGGCCTGCTGGTCGCGCCAGGACACCGCCTGGTGGACGACGAGCAGCACCAGACCCAGGACGCCGAGGCTGAGCCCGACCCGGTCGACGGTGCCGGTGCTGACCACGGTCAGCAGCAGCAGCGAGCCGCCGGCCAGGGCGGTGAGGTGCGGCAGCAGCGCGCTCAGCGGCGACCGCAGCGCGTCGCTGCCCCGCTCGGGCAGCGGCGCGCGGTCGCTGCGGGCGGCCAGCAGCAGGAAGCCAGCGCCCAGCACGCCGGCCACCGAGGTGACCGGGTGCGGGGTCTGGCTGTCCGGGGACAGGACGGGCAGCAGGGCGCCCAGGGCGCTGGCCAGGGCGTTGGCGAGCTGGCCGGCGAGGGCGAGCAGCGCGGTGCGGCGCTGCGGCCCGGCGCTGCTGGTGACGACGAGCAGGCTGGCGCCGGTGGTGAGCGCCAGCGTCGAGCCGAGGGCGTAGAGGGTGACCCCGCGCATGGTGCCCACGTCGATGCCGCCGCCGGTGACCAGGATGAAGAGGGTCAGCAGGCACAGCAGGCAGGCGATGACGAACAGCGACAGCGAGCTGACCAGCTGGGCCCGCACGCCTGCCCAGGTGCCGCGCGGGATGAGCAGGCCCAGGGGCACCAGCGCGAGCAGCATCCCCGGCAGGGCGCCGAACGTCGGGGGGACGGCGTCCCCGGCGACCAGCTGGACCGTCGCGGACCCGAGCAGGGCCGCGATCGTGGTGCCGGCGTACCAGCGCCAGACCGCCGGTCGGACGCTGTCCGAGGCGGCGTGGACGGTGGCCAGGGAGGCGCCGGCGATGCCGCCGAGGGTCAGGACCAGGAGGACGGTGTGCCCGAGCCGGCCGGGCAGCACGCCGGTCACCACGGCGGCGGCGGCGGCGAGCAGCAGGAGGAGGACCACCGGCCGGGTGGGGGTCGACGGGGTGCGGCCCACCCGGGACGGGTCGCCGGTCGGGATGACGAGGCCGGGCCGGCCGGTGGCCGGCCCGGTGGGCCCGTCGGCCGCGGTCGACGACGAGGCCTCGATCTGGCTCGCGATCTGGCCGGCGACCTGGGCCGGGGTCCGTGGCGGGACCCCGACGGACGCCGAGGCTGCGGGCGGTCCGGTCGTCACACACCCACTCTCGGTCGTCCGGCGCGCCAGGTGGAGCGCCGGGGGTCCACTGTCACCCGATGGGGGAACGCAGGGTCACCTTCTGATCACGCGTTTGGGCGCGCCTCGCTCTGGGGACCAGGTCCCGGACCTACCGTGGCCCGGCACCTCTCCCCGTCCCCGTGATCAGCGAGGTCCGATGATCTGGCTCTGGCTCGGCCTCTCCTGGCTCGTCGTCGCCTGCCTGGCCGGTCTCTGGCTGGGCGCGGCGCTCCGCGTCGCGGACCGGACGACGTCCCTTGCCGACGAGGTCGAGGCCTGGATGCGCCGCGAGACCTCGGAGCGGCTGACCCGCTGACCCGCTAGGCCGCCGGGCACTCCTCCGCGCACCCGCTGTCCGGCTGGCCGGCTGCGGCGTCCTCCGGCGGGGTGGCCGCCGCGTCGCTGGCAGCCGACTCCGCCGGGACGGGTCCGGGCGGGACGACGACCGCGCCGGGCTGGACGGCTGCGCCCGAGGCGGTCGACGTGGCCCGGGACGGGGTCCCTGTGTCGCCGGGGTCGACGGTGGCACCGGGGTCCACGACCACGGTCGTGTCGGGTGCTCCCGGTGCCGTCGGGGTGGCCTCGACGGGGACGTCGCCCGGGGCCGACGGCACGGTGGTCGACGGCGCTCCTGGGGAGACCTCCGTCCGGTCCGCCGCCACCCCGGCGCCGACCTGCTGGGCCGGTGCCACGTCGGCGGGCGCCGGGGCCGTGCCGTCCTGCTCGCTGGTCTCGGCGGCGGTCTCCACCGGGGTGCCCCGGTCGTCCAGGGCGTCGTGCACGAGCACGGCCAGCGGGATGGCTGCGAAGCTGCCGACCCAGATCGCCAGCGCGACGGGCAGCCAGCGGAGGTCACGGCGGCGGGCACCCCGGCGGCGGGGACGCTGCCGGCGGGGACCGGCCGTCGGCGGGCGGCGGGTGCCCGGTCGGGACGGCGGACCGGTGGGCCGTCCGGCCGCGGGGGCCTGGGCCTGGGCCGCGGCCTGGGCCTGGGCCCCGCCCTCGGCGGGGCCGGCGGTGCGGGCGACGGCCCGCCGGGCGCCGGTCCCGGGAACGGGCGGCAGCTCGCCGGACCGGGGTGCGGTGCCCGTGGGGGGAGCGGCGTGCCGCCCCGGACGACCGGCGCCGGTGTGTGCCACCCCGATCGCCCCGTCGCGTACGCGTGCTCGTTCGTCCACGGTCCCCGTTCCCCCCTCGCGGATCTGCGAGCACGGAACGTAGCCAGGCGACTGCACCTCGGGCCAGTCCGCGTCGGCGTGTTCGACGCAACCCGCCGGGACACGCACACACATCGCCACACGTGTTCGTCAGATCACGCCGAGTGGGGCACGGATCGTCGATCCGTGCCCCGGCCGCGCCCGGCCGGCCGGCCAGTCGGGCGGTCGGTCAGGCGGTCGGGCGGTCGGGCTCAGCCGACGGGGGACGCCTCGGGCCCGGTGGGCGTGGTCACCGGTGGGCCCGGGTCGGGCACGGGCGTGCCGGTGCCGCCACCGTCGGGGGTCGTGCTGCCGCCACCGTCGGGGGTCGTGCCGCCCGGGTCGGTGGCCGTGCCCCCGGTGCCGGTGCCGGTGCCGGTGCCGCTGCCGCTGTTCGTGCCGGTGCCGGTGCCGGTGCCGGTGCTGGTGTCCGGGGCCGCCGGGGTCTGGGCCGGGGGCACCGCGACCGACGGGGCCTCCTGGGTGACGCTGCCGGGGCGGGCGACCGGCGCCGGCGCGGGCGCGGAGGACGACGTCCGCCCGGAGCCCGTCTGGGACTGGCTGGACCCGGACCCGGGTGTGCCGGGGGTGATGTCGATGGTGCTCATCGGCGGCGTCGGCAGCGGGGCCACGCTGCTCGTCGCCGGCGCCGGTGCCGTTGTCGGGACGGCCTCGGTCCGGGCCGCCTCGTCGGTGGCGGCGCCGGCGGCCTCGCCCGGGGTGAAGCCGGTGGTGAGCACGACGGCGGCGACGATCCCGAGGACGGCGACGCCGACCCCGGCCGGCACCCAGCGGCGGTGGGACGGGCGGGTGACCAGCACCCGGTGCGGGTCGCCGGAGGACAGCTCGTCGTCCTCGTCGTGGTCGCCGTGGTCGTCGTGGTCGACCGCCGGGCCGACCGCCGGGCCGACCGCCGGGCCGACCGCGGCGTGCCGCCCGGTGTCCGCGACCGCCGGCCAGCTGCCCGTCTCCGGGCCGGCGGACCAGCTGCCCGTCCAGGCCACCCGGTCGAGGGCCGCCTCGACCTCGCCGGTGAGGTCGGCGTGCCGGCCGGAGTCCACGATCGGGTGCGGCGTGCCGGCGGACGGGTCCGGGCCGTCGGCGTCCGGGTCGTCCAGGACGGGGAGGTGCACCGAGGTCTCGTCGTCGGAGGCCTCGATCGCGGCGTGCCGACCGCTGTCCCCGGGGCGCGGCGTGTCGAGCGTGTCGAGCGACCGGCGGCCGACCGGCGGGACCGGCGGGAGGCCGCGTCGTGGCGTCGGTTCGTGTCCTGACATCGCCGTGCGCCCCCATGTGTGCGTCCGGGCACCGCTCACCCGGGCGAGGGGATGGTGACAGTCCGGAGCCGGTCGAGTACAGAGGTGACAGCGTGTCGGCCCGCGACTCGCCCCGCCCGTCCCACCGCCGCTGGGTGCCGGCCGGGGTCGGCGTCGCCGTCCTCGGGATCGTCG
>NZ_CEEDOS010000005.1:0-103902 GCF_979256525.1 Klenkia sp. AC732
GCCCCGGCCCTGGCTGCCGCGCCGGTCACCCGGCCGGCTCCCCACTCCCCCCGCCGACCGGTCGCCGCCCTCGCGACGGCAGCGGTGGCCCTCGTCGTCGCGGCCGGCACGCTGGCGGTGCTGACCGACCACGGTGGCCGGCGCGACGACCGGGGCCGGGACGAGGGCCGCCCCGCAGCGGCGGCCACGACCCGGACTGTGCCGACGACCGCGTCCTCGACACCGACCACCACGCGCGCACCGCTCACCGCCGCGGCGGCCGGTGACCTGGCCTCGACCAGCGTCGACCCCGGCCGGGACGGTTTCACCGCCCGGGCCGCGTTCGAGGGCATCGTGCTGGAGCCCCGCGCAGTGGGCGCGACCGTCAGCTACCCGCGTCTGGACGTCAGCAGCGACGGCACCACGGGGGTCGCCCACCTGGAGCTCACGACCTGGAACTGCATCACCGCCACTCCCCCGGTGGACCCGGCGGCGGCCGGCTGCACGGCGTCGCTCACCGAGTACGCCGACCTGCCCACCCCCGCGCTGCAGCTGCGCGAGGTGGCGGGCGAGTTCGAGCTCAGCGGTGACTTCGAGACCTACACCCGACCCAACGGGTCCTCGCCGGTGTACACCGGGCGCAGCTACCCCATCACCGTGGAGGCCGGACCCGACGGCCGCGCGGAGGACGGGACGGCGCCGCTGGTGGGCGACCTGGAGCTGGGCACGTCGACCGCCGTTACGACGGCCGACCGGACGGCGAACACGGTCACCGCCGGCGGCTGAGGCCCGCCGAGGAGGCGGTCAGCGACACCAGGGGCCGCCCCGGGGCCTCATCGAGCCCGCCGACCTCCGTCCAGCCCCACCAGGGACGGCGGCCGTCGGGCCCCAGGAGGGTGAGCAGGCCGGCCACGACCCGGTCGCCGTCGCGGACGACGGCGTGCTCCAGGAGCCCGATGGCCGCGTGCGTCCTGACCAGCGCCCGCAGCACCGGCCGGGACCCGCCCGCGGGACGGTGGTCGAGGAAGTCCGGCAACCACTGCTCCAGGGCAGCCGCGTCGCAGGACCGCTGGACCTCACCGACGTCGTCCAGTTCGTCATGCAGGGCCCGGCTGCGGACGGTGGCGAAGGAGGCCCCGGTCCCCAGCCGGGCGGCGAGGGCGGCTGCGGTGGGGTCGCCGAGGGGCAGTCCGGTCAACGCCAGCCGCCAGGGACCGCGGATCGTCGCCACCTCGGCCACCACGGCTGCGGCCAGCTGCCCTGCCGTGTCGGGGTCCGCCGCCAGCAGCCGCCGGGGCGGCCCGCCAGGGGGCGGTGGGGCGGTGCCGTCCCCTAGCAGCCGGACCTCGGTGGTCGCCCCGCGGCGCCGCAACGACAGCAGGGCCGCCCCGGAGGGACGGCCCTGGTGGTGCGCCTCGACGACGACCGCGCGCAGCTGGGGCCGGACGAGACCGACCCGCGTGGCGTTCACCGCGGCGGTGAGCCACGGTCCCCGGGCGGTGGCCGGGGTGCAGAGCTGGGACATCAGCGGAGCGGCGGCACGGATCTCCCGCACCACGCGTGCTCGCCCGACGGCGACCCGGCTGGACACACCCGGGAGTCGACCACACGCCGTCGGGCTGCCTGCAGGACCCCGGGGCGCACGCAGCGTGACCGACGGGGCAGGCAGGCCGTCTCAGACGGCGCGGCGGCGCAACCGGCGGCGCTCACGCTCGGACAGGCCGCCCCAGATGCCGAAGCGCTCGTCCTTGCCCAGGGCGTACTCCAGGCACTCGAGCTTGACCTCGCACCCGGTGCAGATCTTCTTGGCCTCGCGGGTCGATCCGCCCTTCTCCGGGAAGAACGCCTCGGGGTCGGTCTCGGCGCACAGGGCGCGCTCCTGCCAGCCCTGCTCGTCCTCCTCCAGACCGGCGGACCAGTCCAGTGCCGACAGCCCGGCCGTGCCCTGACCGAAGCCCGACCCGGAGGTCGGCGCCGCCTGGACACCGTGCTGCTGCTTGTACTCGCTCAACCACGACACCTCTGCCATGACGATGCGTCCCCTCTCGCCTTCGTCACGGTGCGTTACTTTCCGGGCCGATCCCGGGGTGCTGCACCTGGTGACAACGAGGGAATTACACGCGTGTCGTTGTGCTGGGGTCAAGTCGGTCCGGTGTAACGCGGAGTACCACGAGTCACAGGCGTCACGGAGGGTCTCGACAGGGTCACGAAAGCCCAGGACACGCCGCACCCCTGCACAACTTCTGCCGTCGGTACCCCGGGAGTTGGTGCAGATCATTCCCGCCAGAATCCGGTGGGGACCACGGGTCTTGCCATCGGGCACCCTGGTGTGCATGCGGATCGTGGTGGTGGCCGGCGGCGTCGGCGGGGCGCGCTTCCTCCGCGGCGTCCTCGCCGCGGAGCCCGGTGCCGAGGTCACCGCCGTGGTCAACACCGGCGACGACGTCACGATGCACGGCCTGCGGGTCTGTCCCGACCTGGACACCGTGATGTACACGCTCGGTGACGGGATCGACCCCGACCGGGGCTGGGGCCGGCGCGACGAGACCTGGACCGTGAAGAGCGAACTCGCCGCTTACGGGGCCGAGCCGACCTGGTTCGGACTCGGTGACCGCGACCTCGCGACGCACCTCGTGCGCACCCGGATGCTCGACGCCGGTTACCCCCTGTCGCAGGTGACCGCGGCCCTCGCCGAGCGGTGGCAGCCCGGGGTGACCCTGCTGCCGATGTCCGACCAGCGGGTGGAGACCCACGTCGTGGTCACCGACCCCGACACGGGACGCCCGCAGGCCATCCACTTCCAGGAGTGGTGGGTCCGCCACCGCGCCGCCCTCGACGCCTCGGCCTTCGTGCAGGTGGGCGTCGACGAGGCCCGCCCCGCGCCGGGCGTCCTGGAGGCCTTCGCCGCCGCGGACGCCGTCCTGCTCGCCCCGTCCAACCCCGTCGTGTCCGTGGGCACCGTGCTGGGGGTGCCCGGCCTGCGGGAGGGGCTGCTCGCCTCCCCCGCGCGTGTCGTCGGGCTCTCGCCGATCGTGGGCGGCGACGTCGTCCGCGGGATGGCCGACCGCTGCCTGCCCGTCGTGGGGGTCGAGGTCAGCGCCGAGGGCGTCGGCCGGCACTACGGCTCCCGGGCGGACGGCGGCCTGCTCGACGCGTGGCTGGTGCACGAGACCGACCGCGCCGACGTGCCCGGTGTCGACGTCCGCGCGGTCCCGCTGCTCATGGACTCCCCCGAGGCGACCGCGGCCATGGCCCGGGCCGCGCTCGACGCGGCCGGAGTCTGAGCCCAACGGTGTCTGAGCCCACCGGTGTCTGAGCCCACCGGCATCCGGGTCCTCCCGGTCCACGGGCTGCCCGAGTTCGCACCCGGCGACGACCTGGCCGGTGCGCTGGCCACGGCCGCGCCCTGGCTGGCCGACGGGGACGTCGTCGTCGTCACCTCCAAGGTCGTCTCCAAGGTCGAGGGCGCGCTCGTCCGGGTGCCGCCGGGCGCGGACCGGGAGGCGGTCCGCCAGGCGGCCATCGACGAGCAGACCGTGCGGGTCGTCGCCCGGCGGGGACCGCTGAAGATCGTGGAGACCCGGCAGGGCTGGGTCGTGGCAGCGGCCGGCATCGACGCCTCCAACGTGGCCACCGACCTGCTCGTGCTGCTGCCAGCCGACGCCGACGCCTCGGCCCGGGCGCTGCGGGCGGCCCTGCGGGAGCGGCTGGGCGTGACCGTGGGGGTCGTCGTCAGCGACACCTTCGGCCGCACCTGGCGGGACGGTCTCACCGACGTCGCCGTCGGCTCGGCCGGGCTCCCCGCACTGGTCGACCACCGGGGCGCGGTCGACGCGTACGGCAACCGGCTGGAGACCACCCAGGTCGCCCTGGTCGACGAGCTGGCCTCGGCGGCGGACCTGGTGAAGGGCAAGCTCGCCGGGGTGCCGGTGGCGGTCGTCCGCGGTCTCGACGTCGCCGAGCCGGCTCACGACGACGGGACCCGGCCGCTGGTGCGCCTGGGCCCCGGCGACCTCTTCGCGTACGGCACGCGCGACCTGGTGGCCTCCCGGGTGCCCGCTCCCGACCTGGTCCCCCGCGACGGCGCGACGCAGGCCGTCGCGACCGCCTTCCGCGTCGCCTCGGCGGCGCTGCCGGAGTTCCCGGTCGTCTTCTCCTACGGCGGCGCGGACGACGGCGTGGTCGACGTGCACCTCACCGACACGGTGACGACGACGACCGCGCTGTCCCTGGGCGCCCTGGTGGGGGCCGCCCTGGTGCACCTGCAGGCGGAGGGATGGGCCACCCGGTGGGAGCCGGTGGGGTCGCCGGGCGGCTCGTCGCTGGTGGGCCGGCTCTGGCTGGGGTCCCGAGCGGGCTGACCGGGGCGACCGGCAGGATGGGGGCATGGAGATCCGTGAGCTGAAGGTGCCCGACAGCTACGTGCTGGACCTGACCCCGCACGGCGACAGCCGCGGCCGTTTCACCGAGTGGTACCGGGCCGACGTGCTCAGCGAGGCCACCGGCTTCGGTCTGACCCTGGCCCAGGCCAACCACTCCGTCTCCGCCCGGGGCGTCTTGCGCGGCGTGCACTTCGCCCTCGTGCCGCCCGGCCAGGCCAAGTACGTCTACTGCCCCAGCGGCAAGATCCTCGACGTCATCGTGGACATCCGGGTGGACTCCCCCACGTTCGGCGCCGTCGACGCCGTGGAGCTCGACAGCGAGGACCCGAAGGCCGTGTACCTGTCCGAGGGCCTCGGGCACGCCTTCGTGTCGCTCGCGGACAACAGCTCGGTCACCTACCTGGTGTCCAGCGGCTACTCCCCCGGCCGGGAGTTCGGCATCAACCCGATGGACCCCGACCTGGGGCTGCCCTGGCCCACCGACGTCGAGTTCGAGCTGTCCGCCAAGGACACCTCCGCCCCGACCCTGGCCGAGGCCCGGGAGCAGGGGCTGCTGCCGACGATGGCGCAGTGCACGGCGCGGTACGACGAGCTGCGGGCTCAGTACCGCCGGTAGTCCGTCGGGGCCATCCGTGGCCCGCGCTTGGGTGGCCGGCTGCCCCCGATCTCCAGCAGCCGGACCACCCGCTGCCGGTGGCCGCGCCAGGGCTCCAGCAGCTCGAGCATGCCGGCGTCGTCGGTCTTGCGGCCGGCCAGTGACCAGCCGACCAGGTTCTTCAGGTGGTAGTCGCCCACGCTGACCTGGTCCGGGCAGCCGATCGCCCGCTGGGCCACCTCCGCCGCCGTCCACACGCCGATGCCGGGCACCGACCGCAGCCGGCGCCGCAGGTCCTCGCAGTCGGTGTGGTCGTCGCACTCCAGCCGGGAGGCGACGCCGGCCACCGCCAGCAGGGCCCGACGGCGCGCGCCGTCCAGGCCACACCGGTGCCACTCCCAGTCGGTGACCGCCCGCACCCGCTCGGCCGAAGGCACCACCCGCATGCCGGCGGGGGCCGGTCCGGACGCCGGCTCACCTGCCAGCAGCAGGAGCTGCCTCCAGGTGCGGTGCGCCTCGATGCCGGTGACCTTCTGTTCCAGCACCCCGGGCACGAGCGCGTCCCAGACCCGGCCGGTACCGCCGATCCGCAACCAGGGCGAGCTCCGGTGCAGCCGCTCGACCAGCGGGTGAAGGGCCGCCCGGAAGTCCTCGGGCCGGTCGTCAGCGCCCAACCACCGGGGGACGACACCCAGGGCCCAGTCGGCCCCCGGCCCCCACGCCTGGGCGTGCACCTCGCCGCCCCGGACGACGATCCGGACGGTCGCGGCGCCGGTGGGTGTGCTGGTCGTGCGCCACACCGCCCCGTCGGGGGCGTACTGCAACGTGGGGTCACTCGTCCCCCGACGGTGGGGGGAGAGCGCACGGCGGACGTCCAGGGGCCAGTCCGGCCGCCAGGACGACTCAAGCGGGGTCTCCACCGTCGCGGTCACGACACAGCCCTCCCCTCAGCACCAGCCCGGCCGGGTGGCACCGGCCGCCCCGACGAGGGTAGGCCCGCGTTCAGCTGTAGCGGCCGGGGAAGCGCTCGTCCGCCGCGGCGAGCAGCTGCTTCACACGCTCGGCGTCGCCCACCGGGCACACCATGGTGACGTCAGCGGTGTGCACCACGACGCTGTCCCGGACGCCGACCAGGGCCACCAGGTGGTCGGGGTCGTCGGACAGGACGACGTTCCCGCTGCTGTCCATCGCCACGACCAGCCCGCGGACTGCGTTGCCCGCCTCGTCGGTGTCGAGCGTGCCGGCCAACGCGACCCACGACCCGACGTCGAGCCACTCCACGTCGAGGTCGACGACCAGCACCCGACCAGGCTCGGCCGCCGCCGGCTCCAGGAGCGCGTAGTCGATGCTGATCTTGGGCAGGGTGGGGAAGACCTCCGCCAGCACCGCCTCGCGATCATCGGCGGCCACGATTCGCCGGAGCCCGTCGGCACTGTCCGGCAGGTGCTCGGCCAGGGCATCCAGGACCGTCTGGGCGCGCCAGACGAACATGCCGGAGTTCCAGACGTACTCCCCCGAGGCGAGGTACCCCTCGGCAGTGGCCCGGTCGGGCTTCTCCCGGAAGGAGGCGGCCTCAGCGGCGCCGGCGACCTCGATCGGGGCGCCCTTCTGGACGTAGCCGAACCCGGTCGCCGGCGAGGTCGGGGTGATGCCCAGCGTGACCAGCGAGCGGGGGCGCACGGCGAGGCAGTCGTAGGCCGTCCGCAGCGCGTCGGCGAACCGTTCTACCGGGCGGATCACGTGGTCGGCGGATACGACCGCGAGCTCGGCGTCGGGGTCGACGTCGGCGACCAGCGCGGCCGCCAGCCCGACGGCGTTGGCCGTGTCTCGCGCGACGGGCTCGAGGATCAACCGGTCGGCCCCGAGCTCGGGCAGCGCCTCCCGCACCATGTCGCCGTAGCGAGCCGCCGTACACACCCAGATCTGCTCTGTCGGCAGCACGGCCTGCAGTCGGGTGAACGCCTCGGCGAGCAGGCTGTGCGCCCCGCCGTCGTCCTCGGCGACGACGTCGAGCAGCTGCTTGGGTCGGGCGGAACGGGACAGCGGCCACAACCGCGTTCCGGACCCACCGGCCATGATCACTGCGTGCCTCACGGGGTCAGCTCCTCGGTGACGGTACGACGGAACCGGGCGCCAGCGGCCACGCGACCGCTGGCGTAGGACACCAGCATCCGGGCCCCCAGCCCGGCCCGGAGCGCTGCGCGCAACGGGGCCTGCCGACGGCGCGGGTACTGGCCGGACAAGTACCGCAGGGCACTGGTGTGGTGGACGCGCTGCATCCGGTGGGGCTCGCGGCGGGTCGAGTGGCCACCCTCGTGGACGACGCCCGCAGAGGGGGCGTACACGTGGAGGTAGCCGGCAGCACCCAGACGCTCGGCCAGGTCCACGTCCTCGAAGTACATGAAGTAGCCGGGATCGAAGCCGCCCACAGCGTGGAAGGCCTCGAGGTCGACCAGGAAGCAGGACCCGGACAGCCAGCCTGCTGGCCGTTCCCGGGGAGCCTCCCGCTCTCGTCGGTAGCGGGTCGTCCAGGGGTTGGACGGCCATGCCCAGCCGACGAGGGCATGGCCGGCCCCGGTCGACAACCGGGGCAGGTCCCGCGCCGAGGGGTACAGCTCTGCCGTGGGCGTCCGGATCGCCGGACCGACCGTGGCGGCCCGCGGCCACCGAGCGGCGACGTCGAGCAGTTCGTCGATGCTGCCGGGATCGAAGACGATGTCGGGGTTGGCCACGAGCGCCCAACCCCGGCGGACGTCGGCCAGACCGGCGTTGGCTGCGGGCCCGTAACCGACGTTGCCGCCGACGCGCAGCAGCCGGACGTCGGGGGCCTGCGCAGCGTTCTCGGGCGCCCCGTCCGTGGAGCCGTTGTCGGCCAACACCACGTCCAACGGCCGTCCGGTCGCAGCCCGCAGGCTGTCCACGAACGACCCCAGGGAGTCCCCGGGAGAGTAGGTGACGACGACGACCCGGAGGAGACCGCTCATGCCGAGGCCGCCCGGTACGTCGCGAGGTGCACCCGGGCGCAGGCGTCCCAGGTGAACAGCGCGGCCCGGGCGCGCCCGGCCTCTCGGAGCCGGGCGAGGCGGTCGGGGTCGGCCAGCAGCGCGCGCAGAGCGGTCTCGAGGGAGTCCACATCCGGGTCGCTGTAGGCGACCGCGTCGCCGCCGACCTCGGGCAGGGACAGCAGCGGTGTGGTCAACACGGCAGCACCGCTGGCCATCGCCTCGAGCACCGGCAGCCCGAACCCCTCGCCCAGGCTCGGGTACACGACGAGTTCCGCACCGCCGAGGAACGCGGCGAGCAGGTCCAGGGGCAGGTATCCGGGCTGGAGGAGGTCGTGGGACGCCGGCACTGTTGCCACTGCGGCGTCGATGGCCTCGTCCCACCCACGCCCGCCCCCCAGCACCAGCGGGGGCGGCCGCTCCAGTCGGGCCCAGGCCTCGATCAGCGCAGGCACGTTCTTCCGAGGCTCCAGCGTGCCGAGGAAGGCGAGGTAACGGTCGGGTACGCCCAGGGCTGCGCGCAGGCGAGCGGTCTCGCCATCGGTGGGTACGTGGAACCGGTCGGCGTCCACCCCCAGGTGCGCGACGTCCACCCGCTCCTCGTCGGCACCGGCGACCCGGACCAGCTCGGCCCGGGTGGCCGCCGACGGCGTCACGCAGCGACGGGCGCGACGGAGCGCGAGCCGGGTCCAGGACCGGAAGAAGCGCGCCTTCACGGGCAGGTGGACGTGCGGCAGGGTGAAGAAGGTGGCGTCGTGCAGGGTCACCACCACTGGCACAGGGCTGAGCAGCGGCAGGGTGTAGTGCGGGCTGTGTACGACATCGGCGCGCACCCGACGGGCCAGCAGCGGCAGGCCGACCTGCTCCCACGCGAGCCGCACCGGGCGCCGGGACACCGCGGCGGGCGCGGCGTGCACCTCGGCGTCCGGGACCAGCTCCCGGTACACCGCCACGTCGCCGGCCTGGGCGACCACGACCAGCTCGACGCCCAGGCGGGACAGGGCCGGCAGCAGTTCGTCCACGTACCTGCCCACCCCGCCACGGTCGGCGGGCACAGCGGTCGCGTCGAGCAGGACGCGAGGGGCCTCGGGCAGGGCGGACTCCAGGGGTGTGGCGGCGGGAACCCGAGCCTACGGATGCCCGGCTCCGAACGGGCGGCAGCCGGCCGCGGATAGGCTGGCCGCATGCGTGGGATCATCCTGGCCGGTGGAAGCGGTACCCGGCTCTACCCGATCACGAAGGGCATCAGCAAGCAGCTGATGCCCATCTACGACAAGCCGATGGTGTACTACCCGCTCGGCCTGCTGATGAACGCCGGGATCCACGAGGTCCTGATCATCACGACACCCGATGACCAGTCGCAGTTCCAGCGCCTGCTGGGGGACGGTTCCGACATCGGGATCGAGATCACCTACGCCGTCCAGCCGCGACCCGAGGGGCTCGCGCAGGCCTTCGTCATCGGTGCGGACTTCATCGGGGACCAACCGGTGGCCCTGGTGCTCGGCGACAACATCTTCTACGGAACCGGCCTGGGCAAGAACCTCCGGGCAAACACCGAACCCGTCGGCGGGCACGTCTTCGCCTACCACGTGGCGAACCCCGAGGACTACGGCGTCGTCGAGTTCGGACGCGACGGCAAGGTGATCTCCATCGAGGAGAAGCCGACCGAGCCCAAGAGCAGCTACGCCGTGCCCGGCCTCTACTTCTACGACAACCGGGTGGTCGAGATCGCCCGGCACATCCAACCGAGCAGCCGGGGCGAGCTGGAGATCACCGCGATCAACGACGAGTACCTCCGTCTGGGCGAACTGACCGTGACGGTGCTGGAGCGCGGGACGGCCTGGCTGGACACCGGGACACACGCCTCGATGATGCAGGCGGCCGAGTTCGTCCGGGTCGTCGAGGAACGCCAGGGCTGGAAGATCGGCTGCATCGAGGAGATCGCCTGGCGGCGGGGCTTCATCGACGACGAGCAACTCGTGGCACTGGCTGCGCCGCTGAAGAAGAGCGGGTACGGCGAGTACCTGCTCCGCCTGCTCGATGACCGCTGAGCACCCGGGTCACGACAGCAGCCGCTCGTAGACCTCCGTGAGCTCCCGCGCCGTACGAGTCCAGCTGTAGCGGGGGGCCCGTGCCGAACCGCGGGCCACCAGCCCCGCCCGGGTGGACGGGTCCTCGATGGCCGCCAAGGCCTCGGCCAGGGCTCCGGGGTCACCGATCGGGCACCGGAGAGTGGCGTCGCCCCCGACCTCGGCCAGCGCCGGGTCGTCCGAGGTCACCACGGGAACGCCGGCAGCCATCGCCTCCAGCACGGGGAGCCCGAACCCCTCCGCGCGGCTCGGCACCACCAGAGCGTGTGCCCGGTGCAGCACCACGGCGAGGTCGGGGTCACTCAGCCGCCCCAGCGCGAGCAGTCGTGCCGGGGCCAGCCCCTCGGCCCGGGCGAGCGAGACCAGATCGACACCACCCCAGCCAGGTTGACCCACGACGACCAGGGGGAGCCCAGGCGCCCGACGGTCCCCGAGCGCCGAGATGAGGACGTCGAGTCCCTTGCGTGGTTCCAGGGTGGCCAGGCTGAGCAGGTAGCGGTCGGGGAGGCCCAAGCGTGCGGCCCGCTCCTGATGGTCGCCAGGCAGCACCAGCCGCCCCGAGACCCCCTCTCCGATGACCGTCATGCGACGGAGTCCGGTCGCTCGTCCCAGGGCGACCTCGACCGCCCGGGTGGGCACCACCACCGCGTCGGCAACCTCGGCCGCCCGCTCCGCCATGGCACGGTGCCATCGCACACCGCGCGCGGTGAGGGTCTCCGGGTGCGTCCAGGGCACCGCGTCGTGGACCGTCACGACCAGCGGACGGCGACCCCGCGGGGGGAACGCCAACGTCGGGGCGTGGACGACGTCCACGCCCCGCGGTCGGGGCCCCCTGCCCAGTTCCCAGGATGCGACGAGGGGACGACGCCCCAGGGCGAGCCGGTGGGGCCCGGCGACCCCGGGGACCCGCGCCGCTCCTACGTCCCGGTGCCATGCCGTCCAGCCCGAGACGACGATCGCCGGTGAGGAGGCGGCCAACGCCGCGGCCACTTCGTGGGCGTAACGGCCGGTGCCTCCCGGGACGGGCGAGAGGACCTGCTCCAAGACGACACCGACACGCATGACAGGAGCCTAGGAGGGCGGACGAGGACCGGCGACCGTCACCCCGACGGCACCACCGTGCACGTCAGGAGGCCGCCCACACTCCCACTTCCCGCAACGGGGACCCCGTAGACGCAGACCCGGTGGACGCCGGGCGACGCCGGGAAGGTCCCGTCGAGGCCGTGCCTAGCCCCGGCACCACGGTAGCCGTCGGCGACGTCGACCCGCACGGCATCTGCCGTGAGCACGGCTGTCCCGACCCCGTCCACGTAGACGTGCACGGTTGCCGGCGCTGCCGGGGCCTCGGTGTCCAACAGCCAACCGGCGACCCGCAGCACGCCCGGCCCCCCGCTCACCTCGTCGACCGAACCGACCAGGCCCGCCGCGAGATCCACGACCCTGCACCCGAGCAGCACGTTCCCACCCCGGCTGCCCGGTGCGTTGATGCCGTAGGCGCAGATCGTGTGACGTCCACCCGCCACCGGGACCGTGATCCCGAACCCGTGGCCGGGTCCGGCCGCGGGGAAGGCCGCGCCGATGTCCGGTCGGTCGACGGACGCGCGGCCGATGCCGGCGCCTCGCCCGTCGACGTACACGTGCACGTCGAGGACGGACCTCGGCGAGTCCGCATCGAGGGTCCACCCGGACAGGGTGACCTCACGCAACCCGCTCACCGCGGCGAGGTCCAGGATGCCCACCGCCCCGAACTGGGGCGTCACCTGTCGGCAGCCCACCTGCGGGTTGGAGACCCCGGGACCGACGTTGATGGCGTAGAGACACAACACGTGCGGGCCCTCCCCGACCTGCACGTCGATGTCGAAGCCGTGCGCCGCCCCTGCAGTCGGGAAGACCGAGGCCACGTCGGTCCTGGTCCGGCCGGCTGTCGTGAGAGCGACGCCCACGCCGTCCACGTAGGCGTGCACCGCGAGCGCGTCGGTCGGCTGGTCTGGGTCGAAGGCCCACCCCGACGTCCGGAAGACACCGGGCGAGGTCTCGACGATCGCGTCCAGCGCACCGACCGGGTCGCGGGAACTGCCCGGTGGAGGGACGTGACCGCCGGGGAAGAGGCGGTACACGACACCGGTCAGGGTCTCGCCACCGTGGGCGTAGGAGAGACCCTGGCTGTACTGGGACAGCGCGACGACCACGAAACGCTGGGTCGACCCGACGACGCCTGTGGTGTGCAGCCGTCGCAATCCCTCTTGGCAGCACATCCACCCCTGCTTGGCGCCCCACGCGCCTCCCGGGAACCCCGAAGGGATGCCGAAGTCCTGCCGGAATCCGTCGGCACCGTTGGTGCTGGACCGGTTCAGCAGGGAGACCAGGTACGAGCGGTCGTCGGGGTGCAGGCCACCGTCCAGCACCCCGTCGTAGAACCTCGCGATGTCGTGTGCGGTGATGATGAACATGCCCCAGTAGCCCGGGGTCGGCGGTGCACCGATCTCCGACAGTCCGTACTTGGCGGCAACCGACGCGACGATCCCGACGCTGCCGTACCGGGAGTAGAGGCTGGACATGGCAGCGTCGTCCGAGGCGATGACCATGGACTCGAGCAACTCCCGGTCTCGCACCGGGAGGACGAACTCACCACGCCGCTGCCGGTCGAGCAGGTTCTCGGCGACCAGCACCTTCACGACGGACGCAGAGCGCATCGGTGTGTGTGCAGCCGCGTTCTCCTCCCACTGTCCCGTCTCCCGGTCCAGGACGACGATGCCGACGTCCTCGGAGCGCCCCGCGGCGTACTGCGAGGCGGTCCGGACGTTCGACGCCTGGTCGAAGGGCGCGGACGCCGCAGCCCCCGTGGCCCCAGCAGTGAACAGATACCCCAGCACGCCGGCCACGAGGGAGGCCAGCAGCAGGGGGACGACAGCACGGCCACGGCCGATCACGCGCACACCCCGGTCAACCGCATCGTCCCCGTCTGCTCGGACGTACCCGCCTCGACGAGGTCCGCGGTCACCGAGAACTCGGCCCCGGTGACCGTGACCTGGGGCGAACGCAACTGCTGGCGCACCTCGATGCCCGGGGCGGACAAGGTGGAGGTCACCCCCGAGGCGTCGAAGACGAGGTCGAGGCTCGAGCCGTCTGCCAGAGCAGCGGTCAGGGCCACGGGGCCGCCCGTCCGGGGACAGGAGCCAACGGCAGAGACGTCGGACAGGGTGACGAGCCCGCTGACCACGATGTCGGCCCTACCGGTCAAGGCAGTGGCCGGCAGACCACCGACCAGGGCGGCCACCTCAGCAGCACCGGGGTCCACCGGCAGTGGCGTCAGCACCTCGTCACCGGGCAGCGCAGTGGCAAGTGGGGCACCCCCGGGGTCCGCGGCCGAGCTCGAGCCCGCACCCGAGGGGGTTGTCGCGCCGACCCCGGCCGTTGACCCTGCACCCGCGTCCACGTCTCCGGTGCAGGCGGCGACTGCACACCAGACCGCAGCGAAGGAGATGATCCGACCCAGCACAGTCCGCATAGGCGCAGAGTGCACACCTCGGCACGCAGAGTCAACGAGGCTGGGCGGAGCGGGCACGTAGCCTGCGCAGGTGACCTCGAGACCACCCACGGCCGACTCCGTCGTCGTCACCGTGGTCGTGGTCACCTGGCAGGGCGCCCACCTGCTCCCGGCGTGCTTGGAGTCCCTCCGCCAGCAGGACACCCCCCATCGCGTCCTGGTCGTCGACAACGCCTCGACGGACGACACAGCCACCCTGCTGGCCCGTGACCACCCGGAGGCAGAGGTCCTCACCCTCCCCACCAACACCGGCTTCGCCGGGGGTGTCCAGGCGGCCCTGCCGCGGGTCCGCACCCCCTACACCGCCCTGCTCAACAACGACGCCGTCGCGGCGCCCGACTGGCTGAGGGCCCTCGTCGCCCACCTCGATCGCTCACCCCACGTGGCTGCCGTCACCTCGCGCATGCTGTTGGCCCGCCGTGACCCACCTGTTCTGAACAACACCGGCGTGCTCCTACGACCCGACGGATACGGGGCCGACAGAGGCCTCGGGGAGGCCCCGGAGGCCTACGCCTCCAGCGGGCCGGTCTTCGGGTTCAGTGGGGGTGCGGCGCTGCTGCGCACCGGTGCGCTCCGGACGGTCGGGGGGTTCCCAGCCCCGTACTTCCTCTACTACGAAGACACCGACACCTCGTGGCGACTGCGCAATGCCGGGTGGGAGATCACCTACGAACCCGCCGCCGTGGTCCACCACGAGCACTCGGCGACGTCGGACCAGACGTCGCCGGCGTTCGCCTTCTACAACGAGCGCAACCGACTGCTCATGCACGTCCGCTGCGCACACCCGGCCGGCGCGCTGGCGGTCTGGTTCCGCTTCCTGCTCACCACGGGCTCCCTGCTCGGCCGACGACTGCTCGGCCAACCCGCACCACGAGCCCACCAGCAGCGGTGGTCGACCCGCTGGCGGGTCCTGCGTTCCGCTACCGGGCTGTTGCCCTGGGCCCTCCGATCGCGCGCAGCCCGACCGTCGAGGTGACGGTCGGGCTGCGTCGGATCAGCGCTTGGACCGGAGGTTCCCGCTGACCAACCGTCCCGCACGGGCCCGGACCTTCCCGGCCAACAGGCGGGGTCCGCCCTCCTTCAGGTAGGTGCCGATGAGAGCGGCGTCCCCCCGGAGTCCCTGCCACGGGGGCGGCACCACGTCGACTGCTCCGGAGGTCCGCAGCACCGCGCCGTTGTCGACGAGGTCGTCGGCCCGTCGGGGGTCGCGGCAGTAGGCCACCAGCGGCGCCAGGACCTGGCTCCACCGGTACTCCGGAACGATGCGGGCGAGCTCCGTCTCACAGGCACGGATCGCGTCCCCGTCCGTCAAGAGAGTGACGAGAGCGGCCGCCAGGGCATCGACATCGGCCGCCGGGACCGTGCGGCCGAGGCCACGCTGTTCGACCAGGGTGGCCAGTGAGTCACCCTGAGTGCAGACGATGGGGAGCGACGTCCACATGTAGTCGAGGATGCGGGTGCGGAAGGAGAAGGCGGTCTCGACGTGGTCGAGGTGGGTGCTCACCCCGACGTCACTCTCCAGCAGGAAGTTCTGCCGCTCCTCGTAGGGCACCCACTCGTAGTTGAAGACCACCGTGCTGCCCAACAGGCCCAGGGACTCTGCGAGGTCCCTCGCCTGGGTGGCCATCCGCATCTCGGGGACCGCGGGGTTGGGGTGCTTGACGCCCATGAACAGCAGCTTGGCCTCGGGCACCTGCTCCCGGACCAGGGCCATCGCCTGGATGAGGGTCAGCGGGTCGAACCAGTTGTAGATCCCCCCGCCCCAGAGGACGACCTTGTCGTCCTCACCGATGCCGGGGATGACGCCCTTGACGGCCCGCTTCGTCGCGACCGGCGGGGCGTCCTCCACTCCGAAGGGGACCACCGAGATCAGGGACCCCAAGGTCTCGTCTCGGTCGTAGACGGAGGGGTTCACCCGCCCCAACGCGGCCATCTGACCGAGCCAGAAGTCACGCTGCTTCTCCGACGCACACAGGAAGAAGTCACCCCGCAGGATCTGCTCGTTGAGCACGGCCGTCGCCGACTGCACGACGTCGCGCCGACGCTCCTCCCCCAGGTCCCGCGCCTGCTCCAGCTGCTCGAGGTGGAACGGGTCGTACATGTCCACCACGATCGGCTTACGACTGGTCCGCAGCACCGGGTACTCGTGCATGAGGTAGCCCTGGAAGACGATGACGTCGGCCCAGGCCTCCAGTTCCGCCATCCGGCGCTGGGAGTCCACCCGGGTGGTCTGGAAGTCCGACCTGTCCAGGCTGTTCAACGAGGTCGTGGCGAGCACGACCTCGTGTTCCTTCGCCAGCGCCTTGGAGATCTGCAGGGCCCGGATGGCCGGGCCGGCCATCCGGGCGGCCAGGGTGTCGCCGGTCAGGACGAGGATCCGCCGACGCCCACGGAAGACCTCGGCCACGTCGAAGACCCGCGCTGCTGTCTCGTGGTCGTCGACGAAGGCCCGGTCGGGGATGTTCGGCTGCAGGGGGCGGCCGAACATGCGGACGATCTCACCGTCGCTGCACACGCGCCCCGCCTGGATCTCGGCGCGCGAGACGGCCAGCGACCCGAGGGACTTCATGAAGGCGTCCACCGCGTAGGCCGAGGCGAGCACCGTCTTGTGCACATCCGTCGTGGCCGGCTCCGCGGGCACGGGGGTGGTCTGCTCGAGGTCGAGCATGGCGGTGTCCGCCTCCCCCAGCAGCACCCCACGACGCACCGCGAGTCCGATGGCAGGCGCCAGCAGCCGAGCGAGGTTCTCGTCATCGTAGTTCTTGTAGATCATCATCAACGCGTTGCGCTCGAGCAGGAACTGCTCACGCCAGGCCCCGAGCTTGGACATGGACGCGTGGTGGCGGTGGTACACGACGGCGGTCGGCACGTACCGGACACGGAAGCCGGCCAGCCACAGACGCCACCCGAGGTCCACGTCCTCGAAGAACATGAAGAAGCGCTCGTCGAAGCCACCGAGCTGCTCGAAGGCGGTCCGCCGCACGACCAGGGCCGACCCGGTGCCGAACAAGACGTCCTTGGCCTCGTCGAACCCCCCGTCGTCCGGGGCCCCCACGTGGAGCTTGAACCCCTGCCCGTACCAGGAGAGGGCGCTGTCGACGAAGTCGACGCGCTCCCCTTCCCAGTCGAGCACCTTGGCGGCCACAGCACCCACGGTGGGATCCGCTCGCAGGACCCTGGTCGCCTCCCGGAGGAAGGCAGCCTCGGGGCGGGCGTCGTTGTTGATGAACGCGAGGTACTCGGTCTCCGCCCCCTGGGCACCGAGGTTGCAGCCACCGGCGAAGCCGAGGTTGCGCTTGGCCGCGACGACGTCGACCCACGGAGCCGCGACCTTGATCCGCGCCACGTCGTCACCGCCACTCGCGTTGTCGACGACGACGACGCGCACGGCGTCCTGGGGCCAGTCGAGTCCCTTGAGCCCCGCGAGGCAGGCGATGGTGTCGTCGGCCCCCTTGTAGTTGACGACGATGACCGTGACGGCCGGCTGGTCGAGGCTCACCCGAGCTTCCCCCTGGTGGTTCGCTTGACGAGAGCTCGCAGACTCGTGTCTGCGAGCTTCTGGTTGAGATCGACGATCTGGTTCTCCAGCGCCTCGTTGCGCTCCCGTAGCTGGATCAGGTGGGCATCGCGGTCGACGACGACCCGCTGAGCGACCACCAACTCCTCGCGAGCCCGTTCCGCTGCCGCTCGGGCCTCCGCGATCTCGGCAGCGTGGGGGGTCAACCGCCTCGACAGGATCGCGCCACCGATGGCGGCGAGGGCGGCGGTGGCCTCAGCGCCCCCCTGGGGGCTCTTGCACGACTCAGCGGCCCGCGCCAGCTCATCGGGACTGCGGGTCCTCGACGCCGCGAAGACCCGGCGGTAGGCAGGCTCGCAGTTGTCGAAGGGGGCCACCGTCTGGTTGTAGAAGGCGTGCAGCTCGGGCAGCTCCGGTAGACCGGTTGCGAGGAGCTCGTGGTGGAACACCATGCCCAGGAGCCAGCGGGGTAGGTAGCCGCTGCCGAAGGAGGCCACCGACCACCCGTCGGAGCCGAGCGCTGCGGCCGTCTCCTCGGCCACGGGCAGGCCGTTGTCCGCGTGCTCCTGCAGGGTCCCGAACACCTCGCCGAAACGCGCCGTCACGAACGACTGGAGGGCCGCCTCGGCCAGAGCGACGTCCTGGGTCGCGTGCGGGGCACTGAGGACGACGACGTCCTTGCTGACCCGCTTGACCTCGGACAGGAAGGCAGCGCGGTGCTGCGGGAAGATGTGCTCGAGCGTGTCCAGGGCCACCACGACGTCGAAGGTCTCGTCGGCGTACGGCAGGGCAGCGCCATCGGCGACCGTGAAGCGTCCCTCGTGCACCCCGAACCGATCCGTGAAGAAGAGATCGGCATCGGCGAAGAAGACCTCGGAGAAACCGGGCGAGGCGCCCATCTCCAGCGTCCGCCCCCGCTCCACCCCCAGGGCCGCGATCAGCTGAGCTGCTCCGGTGTACCGCTGGAACTGGTCGAAGGGCAGCCGCAGGGGGTCGTTCTCCCTCGGCTCCGCCGAATCGTTCGTCATGCTGTCTCCGTCGTGTCTGCGTGCTGGGTCTGCCAGGTCCCTCCGAGGGACACGACACCGAACTGGTCCCTCGGCTCCCCCGGGGTGACGTCGAACCGCAGGACCTTCTCACGGTGGTCGAAGGCGTGGACGAGGCTGTGGTCGTAGGCCGCCACGGTCAGGTCGTAGGTGCCCGGCGTGAGCATCAACCTCGGGACCCGCAGGTCCACGTGCCCCTCCCCCGACAGCACCCCCAACGACAGGTCGCCGTCCCGCGTGTTCGGCCCGGTGACGTGCTGCCCGTCCAGGGTGTGCAGGGCGATCCCGAAGACCGGCTCGGTCACCGGCTCGGTCGTGGCGTAGTGCAAGCGGATGACGACCTCTTCCCCGGTGGCCACACGGGTGACGTGCTCCCCGCCGTGCACGACCTCGGCAGCCACCACGCGCAGCTCGCCGGAGCCCCAGCGCGATCCGCCACCTTCGGCCGGGTCGTCCTCGCGATCCTCGTGCGAGGCACCGACGTAGTCGTCCACCAGGTCGGAGGGACGGCCGACGCCGACCAGCTTCCCGTGGTCGAGCCACGCGACCTCGTCGCACATGGTCCGCATCGTGCCGAGCGCGTGGGAGACGATGACGATGGTCCGGCCCTGGTCGCGGAAGTCCTTGAACTTCTCCATGCACTTGCGCTGGAAGGCCTCGTCCCCCACGGCGAGCACCTCGTCGACCATCAGGATCTCGGGGTCGACGTTGATCGCGACCGAGAACCCGAGGCGCACGTACATCCCCGAGCTGTAGTTCTTGACCGGGGTGTCGATGAAGGTCTCGAGCCCGGCGAAGTCGACGATCTCGTCGAACTGGCTGTCGATCTGCTTGCGCGACATCCCGAGGATGGAGCCGTTCAGGTACACGTTGTCCCGCCCCGACAGCTCGGGGTGGAAGCCGGCCCCGAGCTCCAGGAGGGCTGAGATCTTCCCGTGGGTCGCGAGGCGCCCCTCGTCCGGGACCAGGATCCCCGCCATGCACTTGAGCATCGTGGACTTGCCGGACCCGTTGTGACCGATGAGGCCGTAGGTCTTGCCGGTGGGCACGGACAAGGAGACGTCCCGGAGGGCCCAGAACTCGTCGAACTTCGCGCGGCGTCCGCGCATGAACGCGGCTTTGAGCGACTGGTTGCGCTCGTGGTAGAGCCGGAAGCGCTTGGAGACGCCTTCTGTGGTGACGGCGACGTCAGCCATCGGCGCACCCCCTCTCAGAGTTCTTCGGCCAGGCGCTTCGAGAAGCGGGTGAAGACCGCCCACCCCAGCACCAGGGAGACGACGGCGGACCCGACGACCACGAGGATCGTGGTCAGACCGGGGACCTGGTGCTCGTACAGGAGGTCGCGGAAGGCCTCTACGTAGTGCACCAAGGGGTTCGCCATGTAGAGCGAGTCGACGTGGAACCGGGCCACCAGGGAGTCCGGCGACACGTCCTGGACGAGGGTGATCGGGTAGATCACCGGGGTCGCGTAGAAGAGCACCTGCAGGCCGATGGCCACGAAGTGGGCCGAGTCGCGGAAGTAGACGTTGGCCACCGAGAGCATGAGGCCCAGTCCGGTGGCGAAGACACCCACCAACACCATGAGGAGCAGGGTCGGGAGCACCCACAGCAGCGGGTTGGCCCCGAACACCAGCAGGGCGACCCCCAGCACGGCCATCTCGATGAGGAAGGTGACGAACAGGGCGACGGAGTTGGCCAGGACCAGCAACTGCCGCGGGAAGGCCGTCTTCTTGATCAGGTTGCCGTTCGCGATGAGTGCGCCCATCCCCCCGTTGACGACGCCGCTGAAGTAGTTCCAGGGCAGCAACGCGCACAGCAGGAAGAGCGTGTAGTTCTGCACCCCGTCCGCGCCGACCGTCGGGGTGATCCGCAGGATGGCACCGAAGACGACGGTGAAGATGAGGGTCGAGGCGAGAGGGTTCAGCAGCGACCAGAACCAACCGAGCGCCGTGCCCTTGTACTTGCCCCGGAGCTCGCGCATGACCAAGTTGGACAGGAGCTCGCGGCGCTCGATGACGTCGTGCAGCGCTGAGATGGGTTCCTCCCGAGTTCGCCCCGGTGACGTGGTCGCTCGGGGTCGGCATGAGAGTACATAGCGCGCCGGACACCCCGGGGACCTCACGTACGGTCGGCGGATGCGCTTCGTGCTGGACGCAACGCCGCTGCTGGGGGTGCGGACCGGCATCGGTCGGTACGTCGACGAGCTGCTCCGCCACCTCCCCGGGGCACTCGGACCTGACGACGACGTGGTCGCCACCGCGTTCACGCTGCGGGGAGCGGGGCGGCTGACCGACGCCGTCCCCTCGGGCGTGTCGACGGTGCACCGGCCGGTTCCCGCGCGAGGGCTGATGACGGCGTGGGCCCACGCGGAGCACCCGGTGGTGTCCTTGCTCACCGGCCGGGTCGACCTCTTCCACGGGACCAACTTCGTGCTCCCCCCGCCGGGCGCGGCCGCGGGCGTCGTCACGGTGCACGACCTCACTTACCTGCACGACCCGGACGCGGTGTCCACGGCCTCACGCCGCTACCGCGAGCTGGTCCCCCGGTCTCTCTCCCGCGCTGCGGTGGTGTGTGTCCCCTCCCGCACCGTGGCGGACGAGCTCTCCGCGGCGTACCCGCGGTTGGTGTCCGAGCCGGCAGTCACACCCCTGGGCGTCTCTGGAGCCTGGGCCAGCGCCCGACCCGCGACACCGGCTCGTCTACGCCAGCTCGGGTTGCGACCGGGCTTCGTGGTCGCCGTGGGCACCCTGGAACCACGCAAGGACCTGGACACCGCGGTGGCGGCCGTGCGACTCGCCCACCAGCGAGGCGCCTCGGACGTCCCGCAGCTGGCCATCGCCGGCCCAGCGGGCTGGGGGCCGGGACTCGACCTCGAGGGGCTGCCGGGAGGCGCGATCGTCCGCCTCGGGCGTCTGGAGGACGACGAGCTCCGCGGGGTCGTGGCCGCTGCACGAGCACTGGTGTCGACGTCGCGGTACGAGGGCTTCGGGCTCCCGTTGCTGGAGGCCCTCGCCTGCGGGACGGCGGTCCTGGCCACGGACATCGCCGCGAGCAGGGAGGTGCTCGCCGGGGCCGAGGACCTCGTCGGGTTCTTCGGGGTGGGCGCGGTGGAACAACTGTCCGACGCACTCGTGGGACTCGGGGAGGACGACCCGTCGTCCTCCCACCGCCGGCGCGACCACGCCGCGTCGTGGTCGTGGGACCGGACAGCGAGGTCCACCGTGGCTGCGTGGCGCCGAGCACTGGACTGATCAGCCTCAGCAGCCCCACGGGCACCGCCGGGGACCGTCGGTCCTGTGCGCGTCACCCGCGGGCTGAGAACCTGGACCGGGGGCCGACCTGCGGCCTGTCGGAGGAGGAGGGACCGTGCGCCCTGCAGTGACCCGTGAGACTGCCCCGCCAGACGTGCCGTCGGATCCTGCTCCGGGACCAGTCGAGGGGGCCGCCGCACCCGCCGGCGTGCTGCACCGCCTCCGCGCGCGACTGGCCGGCCAGCTGCCGGTCGACACCACGCCGGTCTGGAACGCCCGGTGGGCACCCTGGGCGCTGGTCCTGGCGGTCGCGGCGGCCGCCGTCCTGCTGCGTTGGCGCTCGGCACCCGGCGCCGACGACGTGATCTGGGCCGAGGACGGGGAGGAGTTCATCCAGGACGAGCTCGACCACCCGACGCTGACCAACCTCTTCCGGCCCTACGCCGGGTACGTCCTCGTCGTCCCCCGACTGCTGACGGCCGTCGTGACTGAGCTTCCGCTGGCCTGGTGGGCTGCCGGCATGGCGGTCGCTGCGGTCGCGGTGCGGGTGGCGTGCGCCGCGTTCGTCTACCGCGCCCTGGCCGCCCACCTCGGTCCGGGGCCGAGACTCGCCATCGCCATCGCCTCGGTCACGCTCCCACTGGCCGGGTTGGAGACGTTGAACAACGTCGCCAACACCCAGTGGTTCATGATCCCTGCCGCGGCAGCAGCCCTCGTCTGGCGTCCCAGCGGCCGGGGAGGTCGCACCTTGGCTGTGCTGGTGGTGCTCGCGGCGGCCACGACCAGCCCCCTGACACTCGTGCTGCTGCCTCTTGCGGTCTGGCGGTTCCTGGTGGTCCGGTCGTGGCGCGAGCACGGGGTCACCGTCGCACTGCTCCTGGGTGCCGTCGTCCAGATCGCCGCGGTGCTCTCATCCCGAGGTCGGACGAGCCCGTCGTCGGCACCACTGGAGGCAGTGTGGGCTTGGGTCTACCGGGTGGTGGGTTCCTGGCCGTTGGGGATCGACTGGGCCCAAGACGTGTTGGACGGCGACCGCCTCGGTGGCCTCGACGGTCCCCTCGCGCTCGCCGCCGTGGGTGGTTCCATCACGGCTCTGGCGCTCGTCGGGGCGCTCGTCACACCCGGCCCCCGACGGCAGCTGGCGGTGCTCTCCGTCCTGGGCAGTTCCCTCGTCTACGGGGCCACCACACGCTTCATGGACGTCGACGACCTCGTCGACGCCACCGGTCGGCCGGCGATCGGGCTCGCCGGCCGGTACGCCGTCGTGTCCATCCTGCTGCTGCTGCCCGCGGTGGCGGCAGGGTGGGAGGGCTGGATGGAACGCCGCCGCACGCGCGGCGTGGCCAACTGGGCCGGGGGCATCGTCGCCGCCGTCTTCGTGGTCGGTGTCCTGCAGGCCTACGGCCAGCCGACCTTCCAGAACACAGCCGCCACGTGGACCGACGCAGCGGCGGCCATCACGGCGGGCTGCGCCTCCGGTGAGGGGGAGTTCGGCGTTGCGGTCGAACCCATCGGGTGGGCGATCCTCGTCCCCTGCTCGGCGGTCGCAGGAGGCTGAGCCCGCCGGGTGCCTCCGGAGCAGCACGGCGCTCGTGCCGTGTCCCCCGGAGGCACCGGGCGCTCACCGCACCGACGCCTGCCGGCAACCGAGCAGCGGGTTCGCCGTCCCAGCGCCGGTGTTGATGGCGTAGACGCAGACCTGGTGCGTCCCGGCGCCCGCCGGCAGGTCGACGGCGTACCCGTGGCCTGGTCCGGCCGCCGGCCACGCTGCACCCAGGTCGGGACGGGACGACGAGGCCGGCAGCTGGGCCACCAGGGCGCCGTCCAGGTAGAAGTGCACCTCGACGGGCGCCGAGGGGGCGTCCGGGTCCACGGCCCAGCCGGTCACCGTCACCACACCCTGCCCGCCGACCGCACTGTCGTAGGACCCCCGGGGGTTGCTGCCGGACTGGTCGCTGACGATCGCCGTCGAACAACCCAGCAGGCTGTTCGCCGTACCCGGACCGGTGTTGAGCGCGTAGACGCAGACCTGGTGGCGGCCCGGGGTGGTGGCGCCGGACCAGCTGTAACCGTGCCGGGAACCGGCCCCGCGCACGGCCGCGGCCACGTCCCGGCGCTCTGCGTCCGCGGTCAGCTCCCCACTGAAGACACCGTCGACGTAGACGTGGACGGTGCTGGGTCCGGACGGGTCGTCCGGGTCCAGCGCCCATCCCGATGCATTGATGACCTGCTGACCGCCGGTCACCGTGTCCAGGGAACCCACCGGGTTCGCCTGGGCGGCCGGGACCGTCGATGCCGACGCGCACCCGAAGAGCGGGTTGGCCGTCCCGTAGCCCGTGTTGATGGCGTACGCACACACCGTGTGCGCTCCCGGCGGGACCGCCTGGCTCCAGGTGAAGCCGTGCCGGGGGCCAGCGCCCTCGACCACACCGGAGACGTCAGGGCGCTGCCCGTCGGCCACCAGACGGACGAGCGCTCCGTCCACGTACAGGTGGATCTCCACCGGCGTGCCGGGCGCGTCCGGGTCGATGGCCCAGCCACCCACCCGCATGGTGCCGCCCGTGCCGACGACGGAGTCCAGCGATCCCACCGGGTTGCGGCTGGCCGGGTCCACCACCAGCACGTCCTGGCAGCCCAAGACCGGGTCTGTGGTGCCGGCCCCCAGGTTCACTGCGGTGACGCAGACCCGCGCAGGGCCGGCCGCGACCGCGGTGGTGATGGTGAATCCGTGAGCCGGGCCGGCTCCGTGGGCAGCCCCCACGTCGGGACGGTCACCGGCTGCGGGTCCGCTCGAGACGACCCGGCCGTCCACCGTCACCCGGACCTGGACGCTGGCGGTCGGGACGTCCCGGTCGAGCGTCCAGCCCGAGACCGTGATGCTGCCCGGCACGGTGCTCACCGAGTCCAAGCTCCCCACGGGCGCCCCGGCGTCCTGGTTGTCCACCGTCCGGCACCCCAGGAGGGGGTTGACGCTCCCGGCGCCGCCGTTGAGCGCGTAGACGCAGACAGATCGGGCTCCCAGGGCCGCCGGGACGGTGACGTCGAACCCGTGGGAGGGTCCGATCCCCGGGTAGGCCGACCCCACGTCGGGCCGGGACGACGACGCCGCGACCTGTCGGACGAGCTGACCGTCGACGTAGACGTGCATGGTCACGGGCGTCGTCGGGAGGTCGGGGTCGAAGGCCCAGCCGCGGATGCCGAGTTGACCGTACGCGGAGGAGACGTCGTCCAGGCTGCCGCGCGGGGACGAGGCGTCTGCCCTGTCCTGCGTGGAGCCGAACCAGTCCGTGTAGTAGAGCCAGAAGTTCCGGTTGCCGTACGCGGAACAGCCGTCACCGGAGCCGTAGCCAGCCGCCAGGGCCGCGGCGTTGGGCTGGTAGGGCGTGTACACGTAGAGGCCGGCGGTGGCCTGGTTCTGGATGAAGACCGGTGCGCTCCCGCACGCCGCGTTCGGTGAGTACCGCACCTGGTTGACGACACCGACGCGGTAGTTGTAGGAGGAGGGACGCGATGCGTAGACGCGGAACTGCCGCGCCGCGCCGTACACCTGGTTGAAGAACCCGTAGTACTGGGTGTCGCAGGCAGCGGTGTCTGGGCACCCCATCCCCATCGCGCTGCGGTACCGGGACGCACTCAACGAGGACCCTGAGTTGGTCACCAGCGACTGCTCCTTCTGCATCATCACCAAGAGGACCCGGGGGTTGATGCCGCAGGCGGCCGCGATCTTCGTGATCATCTGTGCGGCCGACTCCTGGGGCGCACCTTGGTACCCGGTGCACAGACCATCGCTCGCCCTGTTCGGGGTGTCCTGGCGGTAGTCCTTGAGGCAGGGGGTCCCGTCGGCGCCGGCCCGGCAGGTGGCGCCCTTGGCGTTGATGAAGGCCTGGGTGTCGTACAGCGGCATCCCGCCGCCGTCGAAGAAGACCGAGTCGCTGATGATGTTGCCCGGGTTGAACTGGGAGGGGTCTGCGGCGAGCTCCCAGGGGGCAGGGGGCGTCGAGGGGGTCGGTGAGGTCGGACCCAGCAGGCCGGCGATCAGCGCAAGGGCGGCCAGCGCCAGGACGAGCGCGCGGTGGCGCGAGGAGCGCACGGCCCCAGAGGCGGGGGTCACAGGACCGGCACCTCGACCCGGGTGGTGTCGGAGGACCCGACGACGTCTGCCGAGCGGTAGCTCAGGGTGGCGTCCCAAGCGCCCGGGGTCACCTCAGACCCTCGAACGGCGACCAGCCCGCAGGACGTCGTGCTCGCACCAGCGGTGGCCGGTCCCTCGGCGGTGACCGTCTCGGTCCCGCGGGTGAGGGTGAGCCGGCACGTGCCGCCATCGGCCACCAGTCCGCTCACGAAACCGCTCGCCTGCACCTCGCCGGCCGTGCCGTCCCAGAGCACGTAGGTGAGGGCCACCTCCACCGGGTCCGAGGCGGCGGGCTGCGGGTCGGTCGCGACGGGGACCTCCGCAGTGGTCCCGGAGGCCGGGTCGGACGACGTCGCGCCGCCCGAGGGTGCTCCCGACGGGCCGGTCGACGTGTCGTCGACCTGCGCCCCCGACGAGGCGGAGGGCGAGGGGGCGGCACTGCTCACGGAGGGTGTCTCCCTGGTCGTCTGGGACAGCGCGGACGCGACGACTCCGACCACGAGCAGGGTGGCCGCCGCGAGGGACAGGTTGCGGGTGCGGGGGGACATGACGTGCCTCTCACGGGTGGGACGCATCGGGTGGGCGGGCGGGTACAGCGGTTCAGCCGACGGTCCGGCACCCCAGGGGGACGTTGATCGAGCCGTCGGCGACGCTGATCGCGTAGGCGCAGACCGTGGTGCGCCCCCCGGGGTCGGGGAGGCTGACGTCCAGGCCGTGCGCGCTGCCGGCCGCCGGGTATGCGGCCCCCACGTCCGGCCGGGCGGCGTTGGCCGTCACCGCGGTGCCCACGGGTCCCACGTACACGTGGACCTGGACGGGCCGGGCCGGGTCGTGCTGGTCGATCGACCACCCGCGGACCGCGAGGCGACCACCGCTGCGCGCGACGGAGTCGAGGGAGCCGTAGGCATCGTGGGCCGAGGCCGCGACAGTCGCAGTCCGGCAGCCCATCAACGAGTTGGCGGTGCCCGCACCGGTGTTCATCGCGTAGGCGCAGACCGTGTGGACGCCGGCCGTCGCGCTCACCGAGGAAGCCAGGCCGTGTCGCGAGCCCAGCCCGAAGGCGGCACCCACGTCCTGTCGCACTGCGTCAGCGGCCACGGCGGTCCGGAACGCCCCGTCGACGTACACGTGGACGGAGGTCGGCGTACCCGGGGTGTCGGCATCCAGCGCCCAGCCGGACAACGTCATGTCGACCCCGGAGACGCGGATCGCATCCAGCGAGCCCTGGGGGTTCCACGCTGCGGCCGAGATCGACACGTCCCGGCACCCGAGCATGGGGTTGAGCGCACCGGCACCGCGGTTGAGCGCGTAGACGCAGATCCGGTGGTCGCCCGGGGAAACGGTGAGCGTCGTGTCGAAGCCGTGCGCCGCACCGGTCCCGAAGTCGCTGAAGACCGCACCGATGTCGCCACGCGTGGCGCCGGCAGCCCGCTGGGCGGCGAGGACACCGTCGAGGTAGACGTCGGTCTGCACGGGCGCCGAGGCCTCGTCCGGGTCGATGGCCCAACCCGCGAGGCGCACCTGCCGCCCGGAGACCTCAGCACCGTCGAAGCTGCCCACCGGCTGGCGCGGCGCTGTACCCACCTGCACGATCCGACAACCCAGCTGGGGGTTCACCGCTCCCGCCCCGGTGTTGATGGCGTAGACGCAGACCGAGTGGGCGCCCGGCGAGACCGCGGCGGTGACGGAGTAACCGTGTGCCGCCCCAGCTCCGGGGAAGCCCGCGCCGATGTCGGGCCGGGAACGATCGGCCTTGGCCGTCACGAGTCGCCCGTCCACGTAGACGTGGACGTCCACGGCGGTACTGGGTGCGTCACCGTCCAACGCCCAGCCACCGACACCCACAGCGCCACCCAGCACGACGACCGAGTCCAGCGAGCCGACGGGCGTGGAGACGAAGCCACCGACCTGCGTCGACGCGCAACCCAGCACGGGGTTGACGGTGCCGACGCCCGTGTTGATGGCGTAGACGCACACCGTGTGCGGCCCGGCGGGGGCGGAGAACTGTCCGGAGAAGCCGTGGGAGGCACCGGCGGTGGGGAAGAGGGAGACCACGTCGGGTCGGGACCTGTCCGCCACGAGCTCGCCGACCATGGCCCCATCGACGTACACGTGGATGGCCAGGCCCTGGCGAGGGGTGTCCATGTCGACGGCCCACCCGGCCACCGAGACCGTGCCGAAACCACCGCGCACCGAGTCCAGCGACCCCGACGGCGTGGAGAAGGCGGGGCGCAGAGAACTCACCTGGGCCCGGATCTGGTCCAGCGTCGAGTACCCGTACTGGCCGGGACACGAGGTGTTGCCCACGTCGCGGTGCCCGAACACGGTGGGCAAGGTGACCACGGTGCCGGCGGGGTACTTGGCGGTCCCGCCCCCTCCCGACGTCAACTGCGTCGTGCCGTAGGGGTCGACGCCGAAGAGGGAGAACTTCCACGCGATGATCGCCGAGACCGCGTCAACGGTCGCCTGGCTGGGCCGAACCAGGTCGTAGTTGCCCAGCATGGAGACGCCGAAGGTGCCGCTGTTGAAGCCGCCCGCGTGGGCGCCGACGACCGTGCTGGCCAGACCTCCGTAGCGGCCCTCCCACGTCCGGCCGAACTTGTCGACGATCACGTTGTAGCCGATGTCCCCCCAGCCGCGGCTGAGGGTGTGGAAGGCGTAGATCGACCGCATCATCGCGGGGACCTGGTCGGCGGTGTAGTCGTTGGTGTCAGCCGTGTGGTGGATGGTGGCCGCCTTGATGGTCGGCGCGTACTGCGGGTCCCACGTGCGGATGCCCTCGTCGGCCCCCCACTGGGCGCGCGTGACGACCGCGGGCATCGCCGAGGCGGCGTGTGCCTGGTCCAGGGGTGCGGCGGCGTCGATCGCGCTGTCGGCGGCACTGGTCCCCGGGTCGATCAGCTGGGTCCGCACGTCGGCCGGCGAAGAACCGTCAAGGGCCTGGACCACGACCTCGATGCCGGTCGCCGGGCCGGTGAAGTACGGCGCCGTGCCGTCGCGGACCTCTGCTCCGGGCACCGGGGTGCCGGTCTGTTCGATGTCGTCCTGGGCCAAGGTCGTCCACTCGCCCCAGGTGCCGTCGGCGCCCTGGACCCGGAGGCGGACCACGACGGACGTCACTGCCGGGTCGTGGGCCCAGGTGACGCCGACGGCCGAGAAGTCCGTGACCTCGGGCTGCGAGACGCTGAGCGCCGGCGCACCGGCGACCTCCGCACCGGAGACGGCCACCTGCGCGTCGGGGGCGGGGACCGGGTCGCCGCTGGCCTGCGGAGCCGTGGGGTCGGCAGGCGTCTCGTCCGTGACATCGGGCACCTCGGTCGGTCCGACGTCGGGTGACCCGTCGGCCGTGGCGCCCGGGCTCAGCACCTCACCAGGCCGGACCCCGGCGTCGGCCCCGGCTGCGAGGACCTCACCGTCCGTGCTCACGACGGCCTCGTCGGCAGGCGCCTGGAACGACCCCATCTCCACCTCGGCGATGGAGGGCTCGACGGCTTCTGCAGCCGGGACAGGGGCTGCGTAGACGGGCAGCACCAGCAACGTCCCGGTCAGGACGAAGAAGGCGGCAGAGCCCGCGATGATGCGGCGCACGAGTGGTCCTCCGATGACGACGAACAGGGGCCCACCTGAGGAGGCTGGGCCAGTTACGTCAGGGTCATCGTCACGAGGGACACGGAGCTTGAGGGGCGACCCCTCCAAGAGATGACGAACAGGCCGGGCGGATTGCGCACGACCTGCCCGTCACCCGGTCGAGACGGAGCTAGGAAGCGCGGAACCCGCTGCTCATCGCGACGTGCAGTGCGCTGCGCCAGGACGGTCGGGCCGGCAGGCCGGCAGCGTCCCAGACACCCCCGTCCAAGACGGAGTAGGCCGGGCGGGGGGCCGGACGCACGAAGTCCTGGGACGTCGTCGGCAGCACACGGTCGGGGTCGGCTCCCAGTTCGTCGAACACAGCCTGAGCGAGCCCGTGCCAGCTCACCTGCCCCCCGTTCGTGTAGTGGAGGACCGGGGGAACGGGGTCCAGACGTTCCCCCAGAGCCACCAGCCCGCCAGCGAGGTCCGCTGCCCACGTCGGGGACCCGATCTGGTCGTCCACGACCGAGACCGTCTCACGCTGGGACTCCAGGTTGGTCATCGTGCGCACGAAGTTCCCACCTTGGCGGCCGTACACCCAGGCCGTCCGGACGATCGAGGCGTCGCCGCCCACCTCCAGGACAGCTCGCTCCCCCAGCGCCTTGGTCCGTCCGTAGGCCGACCGAGGCGCCACGGGTGCGTCCACCGGGTAAGGCGACGAGGCTGCGCCGTCGAACACGTAGTCGGTCGAGACGTGCACGAGGCGCGCGCGCCCGGCCAGTTCCTCGGCCATCCACCCAGGCGCGCTCCCGTTCACGAGCGCCGCGGTGTCCTCGTCGGTCTCGGCCGCATCGACCGCGGTGTAGGCAGCTGCGTTCACCAGGACGTACCGGTCTGCCGATGACGTGGCCAGCCAGGTCCTGAGGACCCCCCGGACCGAGGACTCGTCCGTCAGGTCCATCTCCTGCCGACCCACCGCGGTCACCGCGTCTGCGCGGTCGGCGAGCACGGCGAGCAGGTCGTGACCGAGCTGCCCCCGGGCGCCGGTGACGAGCCAGGCGGTGCTCACTGCCGGGCCGTCGCAGCGGCGGCCTTGAGCGGCTCCCACCACGCCCGGTTGTCCCGGTACCACTGCACGGTCATCGCCAGACCGTCCTCGAACGACATCCGGGGGGAGTACCCCAGAGCCCCGGTCTTGGAGTAGTCGACGGAGTACCGCAGGTCGTGACCACCACCACGCGGGTCGACGATCTCCTGGACCGAACTCCAGTCCCGGCCGGTGGCCTCGAGCAGCTTCTCGGTGAGCTCCCGGTTGGTGAGCTCGCGCCCGCCGCCGATGTTGTAGTACTCGCCCGGTGCACCCTTCTCCACCACGAGCTGGATGCCGCGGCAGTGGTCGTCGACGAAGAGCCAGTCCCTGATGTTGGCGCCCGCGCCGTAGAGCGGGACCTTGTGCCCGTCCAGCAGGTTGGTGACGAAGAGCGGGATCACCTTCTCCGGGAAGTGGTAGGGCCCGTAGTTGTTGCTGCACCGGGTGATCGAGATGTTCAGACCGTACGTCTTGGCGTACGCACGGGCGATCAGATCACTGCCGGCCTTGGCCGCGGAGTAGGGGGAGTTCGGCTCGAGGATGTGGTCCTCGACCCACGAGCCCTCGTCGATCGAGCCGTAGACCTCGTCGGTGGACACGTGCACGACCCGTCCCACGCCATGGCGCAACGAGGCCTCGAAGACCTGCTGGGCGCCCAGCACGTTGGTGAGCACGAACTCGGCTGCGCCAGTGATCGAGCGGTCGACGTGGGACTCGGCAGCGAAGTTCACGACGACGTCGTGACCGGGCAGCGCGGCATCCAGGTCCGCCGGGACACAGATGTCGCCCTGCACGAACCGGTAGCGCGGGCTGTCGGCGACCGGGGCCAGGTTCGCGAGGTTGCCGGCGTAGGTCAGCTTGTCGAACACCGTCACCTCGGCGTCCTCGTAGCCCGGGTAACCACCGGAGAGCAGGGTCCGGACGTAGTGGGAACCGATGAAACCGGCGCCGCCGGTGACCAGGATGCGCATCGAGTAGACAGTCCTTCTGGTGGGGTGTGGGACAACACTCTCGGTTGTCCATTCTGGCAGAGGCCGCGGCGGACCCCGGTCAGAGCGACCTCGCGCGGATACAGTCTCGACCACCCCGTGCCGGCCCGACGTGAGGATCCCCGTGGCTCAACGCCCCCTGCCGGCCCTCACGCCCGGGGAGTCCCCCCACCACTCCCGCAGCATCGTCCCGGCTCCGTCGGGGCTCTGTTGCTCGTGAGCTGGCACCTCCACGTCCTGCTCGTGGCCGTGGTCGCGCTGGGCGCGCTCATCTGCGTGGCAACGGCCTGGGCTGTGGCGTTCCGGCCGTGGTGGCGGGGTCGGCCGCACCTGGCGCCTGCGTACGGGTGCATCGGGCTCGCCGTCACCGGCTACGGCCTGTTCTTCCTGTGGCTGGCCGGGCGGACCCTCGGTCTCGTCTCGTCGGTGGGCGTGCTCGTCCTCGCGCTCGCGTCGACCCTGTGTGCCGCGACTGTCCTGCGCCGGCCCTCCCCCCGACGCGGGACGGACTCACCCTCCGCCTCCCGGCGGGGGGACATCGCGCTCGTCGGCGGTCTCGTGGTGAGCGTGCTCGTGCTGCACGGCTCCCTGTTCCTGCTCTGGGACGACCAGGTGGATCTGTACGCACTGGCCCGGGTGCGCTTCAGCCACCCCCTGCCCTGGGACAACCAACTCCCGGAGCTCATCGCCCGCCGTCTGGAACAGGGGCAGGACCCCCGCGGCGCTCTGGAAGGATGGCTCACCAGCGACAGGCCCCCCACGCAGACGGGCCTCCTCCTGCTGCTGGCTCCCCTGGCGGGTCTGCTGCAGACCGACCAGACGACTCTCGCCTCCCTCACGGGGATCCTCGTCCAGCTGGTCTGGGTACCGGGGCTCTTCGCCACGATGCGGACCCTGGGACTCGACCGGAGGGCGGCGACGGTCGGCATGGTCATGGCCGCCCTGGCCGGCACCACCCTGGTGAACACCGTCTTCAGCTGGCCCAAGCTGCTCTCCGCTGGGCTGGTGCTGTGCGGCCTGGCGATCGCTCTCGACGCCCGACACCGGACGACCACCGATCCCAGGGCCCTGGTGCCTGCGGTCGCCGCGGCGGCGGGGTGCGCGATCGCCTTCCTGGCGCACGGGACCGCCGTGTTCGCCGCCCCGCTCGTGCTGTTGGCACTCTGGGCCGGCGGGCAGGGCCTCCGCAGGAGGGCCCGACTGCTCGCTCCGGCAGTCACTGCACTGGCTCTCTACCTCCCGTGGGCGGCCTACCAGCGCGTCGTCGACCCACCCGGGGACAGGCTGCTGCTCTGGCACCTGGCCGGGGTCGTCGAACCGACCGGCGAGAGCCTGCTCGACGCACTCTGGCGGACCTACACCACCCGCCCGTTCGGCGCGATCGTGTCGGACAAGGCCGCGAACGTCGAGCTGCCACTGTCCGGCGCGCCATGGGCTGGGCTGTCCTCGTCCGGCTGGGATGCTGCTGCTCGTCGGTCGGCCGAGTTCTTCACCGTCTCCGGGGCCGTCGGACTGGGAGTCGTCCCCCTGCTGGCGTTCCTGGGGTGGTCGGTCCTGCACCGCGACGAGCTGGACGCCACGACCCGCTGGCTGTTGCGGGGCTCGGCGGCGGTCGCAGCCTGCGTTCTCCTGTGGAGCCTCGTGCTGCACGGCCCCGGCGACACCTGGCTGCACAGCGGCTCCCACGTGCCGGTCTTGACCCTCATCGCCCTGCCGGTCGCCTGGTGGACCGCCGGAGGCCTCCGCTTCCCGCTGGCCCTGTGCGCGGCACAGGCGATCCTGCTCCTGGCGGCTTACGGCCCGGGGGGCACCACCGGCGTCCTGCACAGCGGCGCTCTGGTGGGCGTGGCCGCAGGGCTGGGCGGCCTGGCCGTCTTCGTCTGGACGACGCACCGGGCCGATGCTGGGTCCACCGACCCGCATCAGGCCGTCGGCCCCACCGACCAGGCCGTCGTCGAGCTGATCGGTCCGCCGGTGGACCGCTGACTGCACTCCGTCGGCCATCCTCGACGACAGAGGCCCGGGTTCCCCGCGTACGCGGAGAACCCGGGCCTCTGGAGGGCGGTGCCGGACTAGATGGTGCCGTCCGCGACGGCCTTCTCGATCCACGGGATGACCTCGTCGAGCATGTCCTCGAGGGTCGTGCTCGCCTCGAAGCCGAGCACCCGCTTCGCCTTCTCCGTCGAGGGGACACGCTTGGCCACGTCGTGCTCGAACCCCTCGTCGTGCGCCAGTGCGAGCGGGACGTCAGCGCCCTTGATCTTGCGCCAGATGACCTCGGCCAGCTCCTTCACGGAGTGACCCACCGGCGTGGACAGGTTGAAGTCCTCGTTCAGGGCGGCGGGCTGCTCCACCGCCTCCACGATGCCCCGCGCCAGGTCGCCGCCGTACGTGTAGTGACGGACCTGCTCGCCGTTGCCCAGGACGTGGAGCGGGTCCTGACCCTTGAGGACCTTCTGCACCAGGTCGGGGACCACGTGGCTCATCGCCAGCTTGACGTTGCCCGAGTCGATCTCGACGTCACCCAGGGCGCGTGACTCCCCGATGCCCACACAGTTGAAGGGGCGCAGGATGGTGTAGGGCAGCTTGTACTGGTCCCAAGCAGCCCGCGCGAAGTACTCGACGGACAGCTTCTGGAAGCCGTAGGAGCTCAGCGGCGGGGGGACGATCCGCTCGTCGCCCTCGACCGAGGGCCACCGGTCGGTGGACTCGAAGACCATCGACGACGACAGGTAGGTGACCTTCTGCAAGGTCCCCTTCCCTCCGTCGAACGCCTCGATCGCCGCGTCGCAGGACGAGGCGATGATCTGCTCGTTCTGCGCCAGCAGGTCGTAGGCGTACGTGTGGAAGTAGGAGATCCCACCGATGAGCGCCGCGCCTGCGATGAAGTGGTCGGCGCCTTCGAGCGCCTTCCGCATCGTGTCGGCATCCCGGACGTCGCCTTCGAGGAAGATGTACCTGGGGTCGGAGTCGTACGACTTCTCCACACGCCCGTACTTGGAGTAGTTGTCCACGCCAACGACTTCGTGTCCTCGGCGGAGCAACTCTTCACAGACGTAACCGCCGATGAAACCGGCGGAACCGCTGACCACTACTCGTGCCACGACTTACCTCACGCTCCTGTGTTGACTGTGGGATCCCCGACAGTGACGTGGGCCGAGAAGCCGGTCTCCATCGGGGGCGTACCGGGGGGCTCTGCTGGGCTGCGCTCCTGCAGCTCCGCGAGTTCCAGCTTCGGCCCGTAAGCGAAGCGGTACCAGCGAAGGTACTTCGGGATCCACTGGGCGAGCTTGAAGTTCGACACGCCGGCCTGGCGGTCCAACCAGATGGTGGGGAGCTCTGCGACGGGCAGGCCGAGCCGCCGCGCCTTCGCAGTCAGCTCCAGTCCGATCTCGAAGCCGTGTCGGCTCTCGATGCCGACTCTGCGCACGAAGTCCCGGTCGTAGGCCTTGAAGCTGTTCGTGGCATCTCGTGTGCCGATCCGGGCGAAGACGTACAACGACTTCCCAGCCGCACGAGAGAGCATCGACTTGAACATTGGCCCGCCGACCTGCTGACCACCGGGCATGTACCGGGAGGCCGCAGCCACGACGACTCCCCGTTCGATCAGCCGGGTCAGGTCGTCGATCTGCCGAGGGTCGTCGCATCCGTCCGCCATCGTCACGACGACGGTGTCCGCCGCCGCGGCGTCGATCCCGAACCTGATGGCGTTCGCAGGACCCCGCCCGTAATCGCTCACGACGGTCCGCAGATGAGGGTGCGACTGGGCGTAGCGCGTGAGCGCCGCCACCGTCGTGTCCTCCGGGAAGTCCACGACGACGAGGATCTCGCTGTCCAGCTGCACTGCCTCGAAGACCCGGTCGAGCGCCGGGATGATCGCCTCGCCCTCGTTGTACGCGGGGATGACGACCGACACCCGAGGTGAGCTCACCATCAGACCGTGACGCCCCGACCGAAGAAGTTCCAGACGTCGACGACCGGCTTGTCGGTGACGATGTCCGCGTAGACGGTGTGCGGCGTGGCCAGGACCAGCACGTCACTGTCGGCCAGCACCTTGTCCAACGGGAGCAACCGCGGATCGGTCTTCACGTGGGGATCGGTGGTCAGCACAGAGCCGGCCCGGAAGTCCAGGACCCGGCGGAGCTTGTAGGACAACGACGACCGGACGTCGTCGCTGTCGCCCTTGAACGCCATCCCCAGGATGCCGACGGTCAGGTTCGCCAGGTCGAAGCGCTTCTCCATCTGGGTGACCAGGTACAGCGGGAGCCCCTCGTTCACGAGCATGGCCGCGTGGCCGATGGCGAAGTTGTTGTCGTTGAAGGCGGCCAGCTGCATGGCGTCCTTGAACAGGCACGGACCAGCTGCGAAGCCGGCACCGGGCATGTCCTTGGCCCGCGGGTAGTCCGTCATCAGACCCTGACGGATGCGTTCGAAGTCCAACCCACGGTCGTTGGCCATCATGAAGAACTGGTTCGCCGTGGCGAACTTGATGTACCGCCAGGTGTTGGTGAAGAGCTTGGCGAGCTCGGCCTCTTCCGGCTCGAGGTGGACGATCTGCTCGGTGAGCCGACCGAACAGGTCAGCAGCCCTCGTACGCCCACGATCGGTTCGCGAGGACACGATCTGCGGCAGGGTGAAGAGCTCCTCCATCGCCTTGTGCTCGGCGATCCGCTCGGGACAGAAGGCGACGTCGATGTCGTGCCCCAGCTCACCGACGAGCTTCTCGACGAGCGCAGTCACACCGGGGTAGACGGTGCTGCGGAGAACGAGGAGCTGGCCGTCCCGGAAGTAGGGGCTACAGGTGCCCAGCGCCGCGGGGATGGCCCGGGGATCGGGGTTCAGGTGCTCGTCGACCGGTGTGCCGATGACGACCACGACGTTCTCTGCCCGGCCCACGACCGCTGGGTCCGTGGAGGCGGTCAGCACACCCGCCGCGCGGGCCGCTTCGAGCTTCGGTGCAGCTCCCGGTTCGGCGAAGGGCATGACGGCGTCGTTGACCATCTGCACCGTGGCGTCGTTCACGTCGTACACGGCGACAGTGGCGCCTCGGTCAGCGAGGGCGATGGCCAACGGCAGCCCCACGTGGCCTCCCCCGCCGATCACCACGACGTCGTACTCGAAGGGGGACCCGCTCACGGTGTCCGGCATTGATCGACCTTCCTCTGGCTTCTGGCACCCGATGACAGGTCACCTCGGAACACGAGGACCTTAACCAGTGACCCCCCTGTGGTGACCACCGTCGACACGCCACCGCAGCGCGAGGTGACGGTGAGCTGCAGGGGTCGAACGGGGCTCGTGGGCCTCGTGTGACGGAACGGTTCGGAAGGCGCCTCGACGCGGAGTGCCCGTAGCCCCGGCCAGGGGTCGGCTCGTAGCATCGGATCCATGCCGACCACCCCTTTCCTCCAGCGCTTGCGCGCCAGTTGGCGCGTGCTCGTGAAGGAGTTGAGCGCCTTCGGCATCGTGGGGATCGCGTGTTTCGCCATCGACCTGGGCCTGTTCCAGCTGCTGTACGCGCACGCCGGATGGGGTGCGGTCACGGCGAAGCTCGCCTCGACGGTGGTGTCCATGACGGTGGCCTACTTCGCACACCGGCACTGGTCGTTCGCGCACCGCGCCAGGACCGGCCTCCGCCGGGAGTACACGATCTTCTTCGTGGTCAACGGCCTCACGCTGGCCTTGGGCCTGGCCCTCGTGGCGATCGTCCGTTACCCCCTGGGACAGGAGGGCGCTCTGGTGCTCCAGCTGACCAACGTCGCATCCACGGCCATCGGGACGCTCATCCGTTTCGTCTGCTACCGGAAGTGGGTCTTCGTCCACGAGAACGCCCCTGCGGCGGTGGCCCACCGGCAGAACGTGGAGCGCCGCCAGGCGACACGCAACGCCGCCTGACGCAGGGCGACCGCTCGCGCGCGACCACGGCGCGGGCACGTAGCGTCAGGTCCACTCCGCCGCCGGACGACGACCTGGTGTGTGTGCCGAGGTGCCCAGCCCGACGTGAGGACCTGTCGTGAACAGTTCGCCCCAGGGGCCCGAGACCCCCCGCCCTCTGCCCCCTCGCCTGGACCCTCGGGCCGGACGAGCACCCAGGCAGTCCGCCACGGGTGTCCGGTCAGCCCGGCCGGCTCGCACTGGCGTGACCCGAGCAGCAGTCGCAGCACGTGTCGTGGCCGGACTGCTGTCGGTCGTGCTGCTGGCCACCGGCGGCTGGGGCTGGTACCTCGGCCGCGTGGTGGAGGCCAGCGTCAACCGCACCGACGCCATCCCCACCAGCGGCAACGACGGCGTCGCCGAGGTCGAGGACGCCGGTCAGGCGATGAACCTGCTGCTGGTCGGCAACGACAGCCGGGCCAACGCCACGCCCGAGGAGCTCGCCGAGCTCAGCACCGAGGCCAACGACGGCATCAACACCGACACGATGATCCTGGTGCACGTCCCGGCGGACGGGTCGAAGGCGTCGTTCGTCTCCTTCCCCCGCGACTCCTACGTCGACATCCCCGGCCACGGGATGGACAAGCTCAACGCGGCCTACGCCTACGGCATGCTCGACGCCCCGGACGACGCGACCGACGCGCAGAAGCAGGCGCTGGGCGCCCAGCTGCTGATCCAGACCCTCAGTCAGCTCACCGGGCTGTCGATCGACCACTACGCCGAGGTCGACCTGCTCGGGTTCTTCAACCTGTCCAGCGTCATCGGCGGGGTCGAGGTCAACCTGTGCAACGCCGTGCAGGACTCGTTCTCCGGGGTGGACCTGCCGGCCGGGGTGCAGACCATCAGCGGCTCCGAGGCGCTGTCCTTCGTCCGCCAGCGGCACGGCCTGCCGCGCGGGGACTTCGACCGCATCATCCGTCAGCAGACCTTCATCGCCGGGATGATCCGCAAGATGCTGTCGGACAACGTCCTGCTCGACCTGGGCAAGCAGCGGACGCTGGTGGAGGCAGCGGCGAACTCGTTGACCATCGACCAGACCCTGGACCTGTTCGACCTGGCCGGGCAGATGCAGTCCGTCACGGCGGGCAGCATCGACTTCCAGACGGTGCCCTACGTCGGTGACGACCAGGACGACGCCGGGCGCTACATCCTGCGACTGCAGGACGAGGACGCGCTGCACGCGTTCTTCGCGAACCTGTCTGCCGAGCCGGTCCCGGCCGTCCCCGCCGAGACCACCGCACCCCCGGCGACGACGGAGCCGGGCGAGGTGTCCGTCGCGGTGTTCAACGGGTCCGGCGTCTCCGGTGAGGCCGCGACGGCGGCGGCCCAGCTCGAGGGGGCCGGGTTCGTCGTGGCGAGCACCGGCAACGCCGACAGCGCGCAGTACACCGCCACCGAGATCCGCTACGCCGCCGGCGACGACGCGCTGGCCGCCACGCTGGCCGCCTCGATCCCCGGTGCCACGACCGCGCAGGTCGACGACGTCGAGTCCGGGATCGTCCAGCTGGTCATCGGCTCGGACTTCAACGGGGTCGGCCAGGCACTGAGCACCCCCGAGACCACGGCGGCCGCCCCGGTCGAGGGCGAGGACCCCCGCACCGCCGACGACACGACCTGCATCAACTGATGACGACTCCCCCGGACCTGCTCGCCGGCGCGCTCCGGCGTGACGCCGCCGCGCCCCTGGTCACCCACTACGACGACGCGACCGGTGAGCGGGTCGAGCTCTCGGGCACCACGCTGGCGAACTGGGTCGCCAAGACCGCCAACCTCCTCCAGGACGAGTTCGACGTCGGGCCGGGCAGCACGGTCGCGGTCGCCCTCCCGGTCCACTGGCAGACCGCCGCCGTCCTGCTCGGCGTCTGGTCCTGCGGTGCCGCCGTGCTGGACACCGCCGCCGAGGACGAGGACCGCCTCGACGGCGTGGACGTGGTGCTGGCGGCCCAGGACCGGCTGCCGGCGATCGAGGAGCACGGGCTCGACGAGCTGCTCGGGCTGTCGCTGCACCCGCTGGGCCTGGGCATGACCGGGTACGTGGGCGACGCCCGGGACTTCGCGCTCGAGGTCCGGGTGCACGGCGACCACTTCGCGCCGTACCAGCCGCCGGCGCCGTCGGACCCCGGCCTGCTGCTGGCCGGTCTACAGCTCACCCTCGGTGGCCTGGTCGAGACCGCCGTCGAGCTGGCCGGACGGCTGGGCCTGGTGGCCGGCGACCGGGTGCTGGTCGACGAGCAGGCGGCCACGGAGGCCGGCCCCGTCGCCTGGCTGCTGGCCCCGCTCGCCGCCGGGGCGTCGATCGTGCTGTGCCGCAACGCCCACCCGGGCGGCCTCCAGCACCGGGCGGAGACCGAGGGCGTCACCGCTACGCTCGGCCTCAGGCTCGACGGGATCCGCGAGCTGGGCCGCCCCGCTCGCAGCTGAGCCCGCCCAGCCACTCGATGGACGGTGGATGAGCATGGACAAGGTCGTCTCCAGTGCTGCCGAGGCGGTGGCCGACATCGGCTCAGGCTCGACCCTGGCCGTGGGCGGGTTCGGCCTGTGCGGCGTGCCGATCAAGCTGATCGACGCGCTGCTCGCCCAGGGCGCAGACCGGCTGACCACGATCAGCAACAACTGCGGGGTCGACGACGCCGCCCTCGGCGTGCTGCTCTACGCCGGGCGCATCGCCAAGACGATCTCCTCCTTCGTCGGCGGCAACAAGGAGCTCGCCCGGCTCTACCTGTCCGGTCAGCTGGACGTCGAGCTCACCCCGCAGGGCACCCTCGCCGAGCGGCTGCGGGCCGGCGGCTGCGGCATCCCCGCCTTCTACACCCCGACCGGGGTCGGGACGATGGTCGCCGACGGTGGCATCCCGGTCCGCTACGACGCCGAGGGCACCGTGGTGGAGACCTCGAAGCCCAAGGAGGTCCGCGAGTTCGACGGCGTCCAGTACGTCCTGGAGACCGCGTTGACCGCCGACTTCGGCCTGGTCCGCGCGGCGGTCGGTGACCGGCACGGCAACCTGGTCTTCCACGAGTCGGCGCAGAACTTCAACCCCCTCGCCGGGATGGCCGGGACGGTGACCATCGCGGAGGTCGAGCGACTCGTGGAGCCCGGTGAGATCCCCCCGGAGTCGATCCACCTGCCCGGCGTCTTCGTCCAGCGCGTGGTCGTCGTCGGCCCCGAGGGCAAGGACATCGAGAAGCGCACCACCCGCCCCCGTCCCGTCGCTGCCGAGGAGAACTGACGTGGCACTCACCCGTGACCAGCTCGCCGCCCGCGTCGCCCTGGACCTCGAGGACGGCCAGTACGTGAACCTGGGCATCGGCATGCCGACCCTGGTGCCCAACTTCATCCCCGCCGGCGTGCACGTGGTGCTGCAGTCGGAGAACGGCGTCCTGGGCGTGGGGCCCTACCCCTTCGAGGGCGACGAGGACCCGGACCTGATCAACGCCGGCAAGGAGACGATCACGCTCCAGCCCGGTGCCTCGTTCTTCGACTCGGCGCTGTCGTTCGGGATGATCCGCGGCAAGCACATCGACGTCGCGGTGCTGGGCGCCATGCAGGTCAACCCGCGCGGGGACCTGGCCAACTGGCTCATCCCCGGGAAGATGGTCAACGGCATGGGCGGCGCGATGGACCTGGTCCACGGCGCGCGCCGGGTGGTCCTGATGATGGAGCACGTGGCCCGCGACGGGTCGCCCAAGCTGGTCGAGGAGTGCACGCTCCCGCTGACCGGCAAGGCCTGCGTCGACCGCGTCGTCACCGACCTCGCGGTCGTCGACGTCACCCCGGCCGGGTTCCTCCTCCGGGAGACCGCGCCGGGCGTCAGCATCGAGGACGTGGTCAGAGCGACCGGCGCAGCGCTGAGGATCGCCGACGACGCGCGAGAGATGACCCTCCCTTAATCCTCCGTCCGGTCGGTAGGGGAGCCGCCGACCGGACGGAGGAGGACAGTCAGACGGGTTCAGCCACCAAGAACGACTGAGCGCCGAGCACCTTCCAGGCCAACGGGAACTTCAGGTATGCCTTGACCAGCCCGATGGACTGGGGCAGGCGGCTCTTCGCTGTGTACGGCAGGAATCGATCCACGAGGTGAGTGAGCTTGAACCCAGTCAGGTTGAAGGCCTCGACAAGCGCCCGGTCGTCGACCGGGGTGATGTGGTCGAAGAACATCCAGTAGTCCTTGGCGCAGAACCGGACGTTGGGCTGCAGGATGAGGAACTTGCCGCCCGGGCGGAGCACTCGCCGCACCTCGGTCATGACCTTCAGGATGGTCTCACGGTCGATGTGCTCGAAGAAGTTGCTCACGAAGACGACGTCCACCGAGTCGTCCGGGACCTCGGTCATCTCATCGGCGCGGCCGATGATCGTCCGGACGCCGGGCCCCGCGTGATCGACCAAGGCCGGGTTCAAGTCGATTGCGATCCGCTCGCGCGCTTCGATCGCGTTCACGAAGTCACAGGTGCCCGCAGCCACATCGAGGACGGTGGACGACGGGTCCACCCACTTCTGGAAGAACTCGCGGCACAACAGCGCCCACATGTCCCGCCGGAATGCGTCCTCTCCCGAGAATCGTTCTCCGTACAGCGCGCGCATCTGCTCGCCCTGGTCGCTGGTCGTCACGGGTGGAACCTTTCGTCGCGGTCAGGTGCACGGTCTACGCAGACCTTAGACACGAGCCCGGCGCCTCGGTGGGACGCTGTGGACTGTTCCGTCCCACGCTCACCACGAGCACGCCGAGGAGTCATTCTTCACCTCCGGGCGCCCCTCGTGCGATCAACGCAGGAGGTTCCGCGCGATGACCATCCGCTGGATCTGGTTGGTGCCCTCGTAGATCTGCGTGATCTTGGCGTCGCGCATCATGCGCTCGACCGGGAAGTCCTGGGTGTAGCCGGCGCCACCGAAGAGCTGGACGGCATCCGTGGTGACCTGCATGGCCACGTCGGAGGCGAACGCCTTGGAGGACGCGGACACCATGGTCAGGTCAGGTCCGCCGGTCTCCCCGCGGGCGGCTGCGACGTAGACCAGGTGGCGGGCCGCCTCGATCTTCATCGCCATGTCGGCGAGCATGAACTGCACGCCCTGGAAGTCCGAGGTGCTCTTCCCGAACTGCTTGCGCTCCTTGGTGTAGCCGATCGCCGCGTCCAGCGCACCCTGGGCGACACCGACGGCCTGCGCACCGATCGTGGGCCGGGTGAAGTCCAGCGTCTTGAGGGCGGTCTTGAAGCCCGTGCCGGGCTCGCCGATGATGCGGTCGGCCGGGATGGTGCAGTCGGTGAAGTGCAGCTCGCAGGTGGGCGAGCCCTTGATGCCCATCTTGCGCTCCTTGGCGCCCACCTCGAAGCCCGGGTCGTCGCGGTGGACGACGAAGGCGGAGATGCCGTTGGCACCCTTCTCCGGGTCGGTGACGGCCATGACCGTGTACCACTCGCTGATGCCGGCGTTGGTGATCCAGGCCTTCGCCCCGTTGAGCACCCAGGAACCGCCGTCCAGGCGGGCCCGGGTCTTCATCGCGGCAGCGTCCGAGCCGGCCTCCCGCTCGGAGAGCCCGTAGCTGATCATCGCGTCGCCGGCGGCGATCGAGGGCAGCACCTTCTGCTTGAGCTCCTCCGACGCCGACAGGATCACCGGCACCGACCCGAGCTTGTTCACCGCGGGGATCAACGAGGCGCTGACGTCGACCCGGGCGACCTCCTCGATGACGATGCAGGTCGCGATGGCGTCCGCACCCTCGCCGCCGTACTGCTCCTCGATGTGGGTGGCGTGGAAGCCCGCCGCCGTCAGCGCCTTCTGGGCCTCGATCGGGTAGCGCGACTCGGCGTCGCACTCGGCAGCCCACGGGGCGATCTCCCGCTCGGCGATCTCGCGGACCGCCTCACGGATCGCGACGTGCTCTTCGGTCAGTGCGTACAGCCCGCCGGCGTTGTTACCCACGGGTACAGGTTAGGTGCCGTTCACCTCACGGAGAAGAGAGCCGGTCCTGCAGCTGCGCGTCGCGGGCCTCGACGGATGCCGCGAGGTCGGCCTGGAACCGCTCGACCCGGTCGCGGAGAGCAGCGTCGGAGGCCGCCAAGATGCGGACGGCGAGCAGACCGGCGTTCCGCCCGCCGTCGATGCTGACCGTCGCCACCGGCACCCCGGCCGGCATCTGCACGATGGACAGCAGGCTGTCCACGCCGTCCAGCCGGCCCAGTGCCCTCGGGACGCCGATCACCGGCAGCGGGGTCGCCGCGGCGATCATCCCGGGCAGGTGCGCCGCTCCCCCCGCGCCCGCGACGACCACCCGCAGGCCCCGGCCCGCAGCGGCCTCGGCCCAGTCGAGCATCCGGCGGGGCGTGCGGTGCGCGGAGAGGACGTGCGCCTCCCACGGGACGCCGAACTCCTCCAGCGCACGCGCGGCGGGCTCCATCGTGGGCCAGTCGGAGTCACTGCCCATCACGATGCCGACGATCGGGTCGCTCATCCGGTGCTGCTCCTCGGTGCTCGCGTGCGGGGTGCCGGTCACGGGTCAGTCGTGCTCGGGGAAGGCGAACGCCGGGTCGACGACCCCGTCGGCCAGGTAGCGGGCGGCGGCCACCGCACGGGCGCGGACCTCCTCCAGCTCGGCACCGAGCGCCGTCACGTGACCCAGCTTGCGGCCGCGGCGCTGGCCCTTGCCGTACCAGTGCAGCTTCACGTCGGGCCAGTGCGCCATGAAGTGGTGGATGCGCTCGTCCAGGCCCGGCCCCGCCCAGTCCTCGTCGGCGGCGTCCCCACCCAGGACGTTGGCCATGACGACGACGGGTGCGGTCATCGCCGTCGATCCCAGCGGGTAGTCCAAGACGGCGCGCAGGTGCTGCTCGAACTGGCTGGTCCGCGCGCCCTCGATGGTCCAGTGCCCGGAGTTGTGCGGCCGCATGGCCAGCTCGTTGACCAGCACGCCGTCCGGGGTCTGGAAGAGCTCGACGGCCAGCATCCCGACGACGCCGAGGCGGTCGGCGATCCGGACGGCCATCTCCTGCGCGGCGGTGGCCAGTTCGTCGTCCAGACCGGGGGCGGGGGCGATGGCCTCGTTGCAGACGCCGTCCCGCTGGACGGTCTCGACGACGGGGTAGACCGCGACCTGTCCGAAGGGCGAGCGCGCCACCTGGGCGGCGAGCTCGCGGACCATCTCCACGCGCTCCTCGGCGAGCAGCGGTCCGTGCTCCGTGAGCAGCGCCGCCGCCTCGTCCACCCCGTCCACGACGAAGACGCCGCGACCGTCGTAGCCGCCGCGCGGGGTCTTGAGCACGACCGGCCAGGCGTTCGCCTCGGCGAAGGCCGACACCTCCGCCGGGGTGCGCACCTCGCCCCAGGCGGGTTGCGGCTCCCCCGCCGCGGCCAGTGCGCGCCGGAGCACCAGCTTGTCCTGGGCGTGCACCAGGGCGTCGGGGCCGGGGGCGACCCGGTGCCCGGCCTCCTGGAGTGCGTGCAACAGGTCGGTGGGCACGTGCTCGTGGTCGAACGTGACGACGGTGGCCCCGTCGGCGAGGGCCAGGAGGTCGTCGAGGCTGCGGTGGTCACCCAGCCGGACGTCACCGGCGACGAGGGCTGCGGACTCCGCCGGGTCTGTGGCGAGCACCCGCAGGGACTGTCCGAGGGCGATGGCCGCCTGGTGGGTCATCCGGGACAGCTGGCCGCCCCCGACCATCGCCACGACGGGCAGACCGAGCTCACGTCCACCCGGCCGTGTCGGGGTCCGCTGTTCAGGCATCGGCGGTGGCACTGATTTCCGGCATGCGTGAGCGGCCCATGGTCAGGAGCGACAGGAACACCGAGTTGAAGACGACCTGGAACCCCAGCACGAGACCGATCAGTGCTGCGAGGACGAGCCGGACCTGGTGATCGACCTCGAGTTGCCCCAGGCCGGCCTGGCCCCAGTTGGCGAAGCTCACGACGACACAGACCAGCCCGATCACGACCAGCAGGAGGCCCAGCAGCAGCGATCGCTCCAGGGAGGCCCATCGGACGAATCGGAAGACCCGTTCGTCCTTGGGCAGGAAACCCTCACCCATGGCATACACCTTGAAGAGCAACCAGAACACCACGGCTTGGGAGCCGATCAAGAGAGCAGCCGTGCTCAGACCGAGTGCACCGAGGTCCAACACCACGTCCCCGAGTCGCACCGGGCCGCCGAGCAGTCCCACGACGCCGATGAGACCCACGAGGGCCGCCACGAAGCCCGGGTAGAGGAACACCCATCTCGGGGCGAACATCATGAGAAAGCGGAGATGACGCCACCCGTCGCGGAAGCTGCGCAGGTGCGGGGGCCTGCTGCGGCCATCGCGCGAGAGCGTCGTGGGGACCTCGGAGATCGTGCGCCCCGCCAGCGTGGACCGCACGACGATCTCACTGGCGAACTCCATGCCCGTCGTGTGCAGGTTGAGTTCGAGCAGCGATTGCCGTCGGAACCCTCGGAGCCCGCAGTGGAAGTCACGGATGTCGGTCTTGAAGAACAGGCGACCGACGTAGGACAACACGGGATTGCCGATGTACTTGTGCAGCGCCGGCATCGCCCCGTCTTCGATCCCGCCGGCGAAGCGGTTGCCCATGACCACGTCACTGCCGGCACGCAACTCGTCCAGGAAGGGCTGCAGGGCGGTGAAGTCGTAGCTGTCGTCGGCATCTCCCATGATCACGTAGGTGCCGCGCGACGCTCGCACGCCTCCCAGGAGAGCTCGCCCGTAACCCTTCTCCGGGATGTCCACGACTCGGGCGCCCTCGGCCACCGCTATCGCCTGCGAGCCGTCGTTGCTGCCGTTGTCCGCGATGACGACCTCACCGACCACCCCGGACTCCCGGAGAAAACCACGCGCCTTCCTGATGCACGTGGCCAGCGTCTCAGCCTCATTGAGACACGGCATCACGATGGACAGTTCCACCGTCTGGCCGCTCGTCGTGGGCAAGTCGTCGATCGAAGACACGTGACTCCTCTGAGGACATGAGACTGAGGGTGAGGAGGATGGTTGCGCTGAAGAAGAACAGGAGCAGCAGGAAGACCGGTACCGGCGGTTGCCAGGGGCCGCCGAAGACGTCGAGCGACGAAGTCGGGTCACCCCCCACTGCGTTGCGCCGCAACGCCCAGTAGAACGACGCACCGTGTCCCAGGGTCGCCAGCGCGCTGACAGACCGTCGAACTCGCAGTCGCCACGCGGGCGGAAGACCGATGTCGCCACAGGCCAGGACGGCAAGGACAGGGATGCCGACCACCAGCGGCAGGATGTAACGCCCCTGCCAGACCGGGCCGACGTCGGAGTAACCCCTGGCCTCGAGGACTGCGGGCACAGCCAGGACCAGGGCCACGAGCAGCACGAGGGCGATGACCAGACGTGGAGTGGCCAGCACGACCACGACTGCCAGGACACTCCCCCCCAGCAGGGTCCAGGCCACGAGGGTCACCAGGGGGGCGGGCGTGTCGAGCCACCCGAAGTCGCCTATCAGCTGGTGCAGCCAGTACGGCGTGGAGAAGAAGGCGTACTTGAGCCCCTGCTCGAAGCTGGTCCCCGGGACTCCCGTTCCGTACAGCTCCAGGGATCGCGAGAGGACGGTCCACGACGCCGAGGCCCCGCTCAAGGCAGTGGTGGACACGACCGCCACCCAGAAGGTCTTGCGCGCAAAAAGCGGACGCCACTGTGGCCGCTGGGTCGAGACGAGCGCGATGGCCACGATCAGCAGGAGCCACAACGGCGACAGGGAGCGGGTCGTCACCAGGGCCCCGGCGGCCACCCCGAGAGCCACGAGGTCCCGATTCCGCAAGGTCGCCGAACAGCGCAAGGTGTAGAGGGCGAGGATCCACACCGCGAAGGCGCTGGCGATCTCCACCGAGTTCACGTTCACGGTCCCGCACAGGAAGAAGACCATCGGCGTCAGTGCGGTGATGATCCCGAGGCCGGCGATCTCGGGCCGCACCAGTCGGGTGAGGTAGACGCTCCCCAGCGCCAGCAGAGCCGCGCACATCGCAGCACTGAGCAGCCGCATCGCGTACACCACCGACCAGTCGGCGGAGAAGAGCGTGGGCCAACCCACGAGGAAGTAGTAGACGGGGTTGTACCTGGCCATGCTCTGAGCGACAGCCGGCTCCAGGCGTGGGTCCTCCGTCGGCTCGACGGCACACGCAGCCGTCACCGCCGGCTGGAAGGCGAAGCACCCCACCTGCTCTGCCGCAGCAGCGAGACTGGCAGGCACCGGGATGAGTCCCAACGCGAGATCCGTCCCATCGGCCGGACCGGCGTACCCGTGCGCCACGGACGCGGCCCGGAAGACGTGACCCGTCTCATCGGGCGAGCCGAAGAGGGGCGTTCCGATGGCCCAGGCCGCAGACACCGCCCAGTACAGGATGAAGAACGCGAGGAACGGCCGACGCAGGAGTTGCCTCGCCCCCCGGGCGGACCGGAGGCGGAGCCCCGTCCTCGCGAATGCTGTCACGGCCGCGATCCGGCAGGCGACCGCCGCGCGCATACGACTGCACCGCTCGCGCGCCAGGGTCCGGTGCTGTGGGATCCGGCTGCCACCATGAGTGTGACTTTCTGCTGAGGCGGCCGGGACACAGCGAGAGAGGCTACCGGTTGCGCCGACGGCCCGGACCGCCCCGCTCACGTCGGTGGACGGCAGACGCCCGCTCAGGTGGACCGGGTCCCCTCTCGACGGCCCGGCCCCTCCCCACGGATCAGGGGCATGGACACGGACGAGGTGGCTCCAGGCGCCGTCAGGCCGCCAGCGACGACCCGTCCCGGCCCGCCACCACCTCGACCCGGCTGGGGATCCGCGCCCGGAGCTCCTCCACGTGGCTGATGACCCCCACGGTGCGGCCGCCACGGCGCAGCTCGTCCAGTACACCCATCACCGCGTCCAGGGCGAGCGGGTCGAGGGTGCCGAAGCCCTCGTCGACGAAGAGGGTGTCGATGCGGACGCCGCCGCTCTCGGCGGTGACCACGTCGGCCAGGCCCAGGGCGAGGGCCAGTGAGGCCATGAAGCTCTCCCCGCCGGACAGCGTCTTGGTGGGCCGACGGACGCCGGTGTACTCGTCCAGGACGTCGAGACCCAGTCCGCCGCGGGCGCCGTTGCGGCCGGCCACGTCGCTGTGCAGGAAGGTGTAGCGGCCGCCGGACATGTCCTGCAGCCGGCGGCTCGCGACCTCGGCGACCTGCTCCAGGCGGGCGGCCAGCACGAAGGACTGCAGACGCATCCGCAGCGTGTTCGAGCCCCGGCCGTTGACCAGGTCGGCCAGCGTCCCGACCCGCTCCACCCAGCTGCGGCGTTCATCCAGGTCCACCCGGGCCGCCGTCAGCTCACCGGCCAGCGCCTCCAGCTCGGTGACCCGACGGTGGGCGTCCCGGGCCTCGGCCACGGCGGCCTCCCGTTCGGCGGTCGCGGCCCGGCAGGCCTCCTCGCGGGCCGGCACGTCGGGGCGGGGACCGAGGTCGGCCAGCTCGGGCTCGGCCAGCACGGCCGTGGCCAGGGCCAGCGCCTGGTCGTGGGTCCGCAGCGTGGTGGCCGCACGGGCGGACTCCCCGCGGTCCAGGAGGCCACCCGCGGCCTCGGCGACGTCGGCGAAGCCCTGCTCCCCGGCCCGCTCGTCCAGGCGGGCGGTCGCCTCCAGCAGGGCGGCCCGCGCCGTGACCTCGGCGGTCTGGGCGTCGACGGCTGCCTCGCACAGCTCGGCTGCGCGGGTGTGGTGCCGGAGGGCCGTCGCCAGGTCCGGGTGCCCGTCGGCGGCCGCATCGAGCTGGGTGCGGAGGTCGGTGAGCGCGTCGGCCGCGGTGGCCAGGACCGCACGCTGCCGCTCCAGCCCGGCACGGTCGGCCATGACCTGGTCGGCGGCGACCTCAGCCTCTGCGACCACGTCGGCCAGCAGCTGCCGGGCCCGCCCCAGGGACGACGCGAGTCCACGGGCGACGGCGAGTGCCTCCTCGGCGACCGCCAGCTGAGCCGCCTGGGCCGCCGCCGGGACGTCCCCGGCCAGTGCGGCAGCGGCGGCACGGGTGGTCTCCAGACGCTGCAGCTCCGCCCGGGCGGTCTGCTGCACGGTGTCGGCCGCGGCCACGGCCCGGCCGGCCTGCTCCTCCGCCTCCGCGGTCACCGAGCCCGCCGTGCCGCGGGCCGGCGCCGGGTGCTCGACCGAGCCGCACACCGGGCAGTCCTGACCGTCGACCAGGTCGGCGGCGAGTTCGGCGGCCATCCCGTCCAGCCGGGCGGTCCGCAGGTCCGCGGCGCGCTCCCGGGCATCCAGCCAGGCCGAGCGCGCCGCGGCGAGCCGCTCCTCGGCCGACCGCACACGGGGGGCGGTGGCGTCGACGTCGCGGGCGGCCCGCAGGGACGTCGTCCACCGGGCCACCTCGACCTCCCGGCCCGGGAGCTCGGCCTGCCCCCGCTCCGCAGCGGTCACCGCCGCCTGGGCCGCGGCGCGACGGTCGGGCAGGTCCCGGGCGGCCGCCTCGGACCTCGCGATGCGCTCCTCGAGCTCGGTCACCGCACGGGCCAGCCGCGGTACCTCCCGGCCCAGCCGGTCACAGCGGTCGACGTCGGGCAGCAGGCCGCGCAGCACCGCGGCCTGGTCCCGCAGCGCCCGCACGGTGAGGGTGTCGGCGGGGCGCCCGTCGGAGACGCGCGACCAGGCCCGGGTGGCCCGGGTGGACCGGTCCTCGGCCTGCTGGTGGGCCAGGGCCGCCCGCCCGGCCGCCTCCAGGGCATCGCGCAGGGGCTCGGCCCGCTGGCCCGCCTCCCAGCGCAGGCGCAGCGGCGCGAGCGCCCCCTCCTCGGCGGTCGCCCGGCCCAGGTCGGCCCGGGCCCGGTCGCGGCGGTCGTGCCGGTCGGCTGCCGCACGGGCCGCGGCCAGCTCCCCGTCCGTGGCCGTCACGCCTGCCGCCGCCCGTCCTGCCCGCTCCGCCGCTGCGACGTCCCGGGCCCGGGCAGACCCGCGGACCTGGCCGACCCACCGGTCGGCCCGGACCCCGGCGGCACCGAGCAGGTCGGGGGCCAGCTCCTCGGGCACGTCGACGTCCGCGGTCTGCGCGACGCGGGCCAGCAGGGTGGACAGCTGCGCCCGGGCCACGTCGACGTGCTGCTGGGCCAGTCGGCGCTCCTCGGCCAGCCAGTCCTCGGCGCGGGCGAACCGGTCGACGTCGAAGAGGGTCCGCAGCAGCCTGCTGCGGTCCTCGGGTTCGGCCCGCAGGAACCGCGCGAAGTCTCCCTGCGGCAGCAGCACGACCTGGCAGAACTGCTCGGCGGACAACCCGAGCCGGGTGCGCAGGTGCTTGGACCCCTCGTCGATGCGGGTGCTGACCGGCTCCCACCCGCCCGGGGTGAGGCGCTGGACGAGCAGCTTGGCCTGCTCGGTGGTGACGCCGGCGCCCCGCTTCTTGGGGCGCTGCTGCTCGGGGCTGCGGGTGACCAGCAGCCGCTCCTCCCCCAGCGTCAGCTCGCACCGGACCTCGGTGCGGGTGCCGGCACCGGCGTGGTCGCTGCGCAGGCGCTTCTCCTCCCCGCGCGCCCCGGGGACGGTGCCGTACAGCGCGAAGACGACCGCGTCGAGCAGCGTGGTCTTGCCTGCACCGGTCGGGCCCCACAGCAGGAACAGGCCGTCCCGGCCGACGTCGTCCAGGTCGACGGTGACCGTGTCGGCGAAGGGGCCGAAGGCGCTCACCGACAGCGAGTGCACCCTCATCGGGCTGCCTCGTCCCGGTCCAGCACGGTCAGCGCCCGTCCCAGCAGCTCTTGCTCGGAGGGCAAGGCGCCCACGCCGCGGACGTGTCGCACGAACTCGCCGGCCACCTCGAGGTCCGACCGCCCGCGCATCCGGTCGGTGTAGCTGAGCCCGTCGGCCACCGACCCCGTGCCCGCCCACTCCAGGTGCACGCAGTGCGGGAAGCGGGCCTGCAGCCGGCGCATCGGGTCGGCCGGGCGGACGCCGTCGGTGAGCCGGGCAGAGACGAAGTGGTCCTCGGCCGCGGTGTACGACGGGTCCGCGAGCAGCTCGCCCAGCTCCCCGGTGAGCACGGACAGCTCGCGGGGGACCGGCAGCCCCACCGCCCGGACGTCGGCCAGGCCGCCGGCGTCCAGGTCGACCAGCCACACGGACTTCTGCTGGCCCGCCTCCCCGAAGGAGTAGGCCATCGGTGAACCGCTGTACCGGAGCCGGGGGGTGAGCGTCTGGGGGCGGTGCAGGTGGCCCAGCGCCACGTAGTCCACGCCGTCGAACACCGACGGGCCGACCAGGTCGACCCCGCCCACGGCGATGTCCCGCTCGGAGTCGCTGGGCTCGCCCCCACCGACGAAGGCGTGCGCCAGGACCACCGACCGCGCACCGGGCCGGAAGTAGAGGTCCGACCGCACCCGCTCCATGGCCGCGGACAGCACGGCCTGGTGCGAACGCCCGACGTCCACGCCCAGCTGGTGCCGGGCGACCTCGGGCTCCAGGAAGGGCAGCCCGTAGACGGCGACCTCGCCGTGCTCGTCGACCAGGAGCACGGGCTCGTCCAGGGCCGGCGTCGAGGCGCGGACGTGGACGCCGGAGACGGCCAGCAACCCGGAGGCGAAGCCCAGCCGCCGGGCGGAGTCGTGGTTGCCCGGGGTCAGGACGACCGTCGCGCCCGCGGCGCGCAGCCGCGAGAGCACCCGGTCCAGCACCCCGGTCGCGTCGGCGGAGGGCACGGCGCGGTCGTACACGTCACCGGCGACCAGGACGACGTCCACCCGCTCGGCGCGCACGACGTCGGCGAGCCCGGAGAGCACGGCCTCCTGCTCGGCGAGCAGGTCGGTCCCGTGCAGGGACCGCCCCACGTGCCAGTCCGAGGTGTGCAGCAACCGCATGGCCCCGACGCTAGGCGGACCCTCCGACATTCCTCGACCGGGGCCGGACTCGTGGGGCCGGTGGGGTCAGCGCTGCGGTGGGACCGACCCGGTCTCGCCGCGGTAGTACTGCCCGATGTACCCGGCGCTCTCCTGCGCCCGACGGTCGGCGTCCTCCTCGACCATGTGGTTGAGCAGCTGCTGCACGCCCTCGGAGTCCGGGATGGCGGAGAACACGGTGGAGCCGCCCTCGCCGGCGGTCTCGATGGTCAACGTGCCGGAGTTGATGATCCGGTCCCACAGCGTCTGGCTGTAGGAGACGTCGGTGATCCGGGACAGGCCGAGGTCGCGACCGGTGCGGGACAGGATGCCGACGCGGTAGAGCAGCCGGTGCGTGGTGATCACGTAGTGGGTCGTCCGCCACTTCAGCAGCGGGACGACGACGAACGCGACCCCGAGCACCACGGCGGCCACCACGACCACCAACCGGTACACGCCCTGGTTCGACCCCGCCGGGATCATCGCCGCGCCGAAGGACCCCAGACCCACGAGGACCAGGAACAGCACGACGGGCCAGAAGACGGTCAGCCAGTGCGGGTGCAGGTGCCGGACGACCTCTTCGTCGTCGGCCAGCAGCTTGTCGGGGTACGCCACGGCGACAGGATGACCGACGCGCGCCCCGCCGTCACGACCCGGCGGCGCGCGGCCGCACGTGTCGCACGTCGCCGGCGGCCAGGTCGACCCGGCCCTCGGGGGTCGCGACGACCAGCCGCCCGTCCCAGTCGACGGCCTCGGCCACACCCTGCAGCAGCTGCCCGTCGGGCATCGTCACGGTGACCTCGAGGCCGACCGTGGAGCACCAGGCCAGGTAGTCCCGGGCCAGGCCGGAGGACACCGGGTCCCCGGCGTGCTCGACCCACGTCCGGTAGCGCGCCTCGAACGCGCGCAGGTAGGCCAGCAGGACCGGTCCCCGGTCGACCGCGCGACCGGTGGCCAGGGCCAGCGACGTCCCGGTGTCGGGGAGCTCGTCGGCGCGGGTGGACACGTTGACCCCCACCCCGACGACGACGGCCGGGCCGCTGGCCTCGGACAGGATGCCGGCGAGCTTGCGGCCGTCGGCGGCGAGCAGGTCGTTGGGCCACTTCAGCGAGGTCGGGACGACGTCGGACAGCGACTCGGCCAGCGCCACCCCCGCCAGCAGGGACAGCCAACCCCGCCGGGCCGCGGGGACGTCGGGGCGCAGCAGCACCGACACCGGGATGCCGGCCCGCGGCGGGGAGGTCCAGACCCGGTCCAGGCGACCGCGTCCGGCCTGCTGGTCCTCGGCCACCAGCACCAGGCCCTCGGGCTCGTCGGCGGCGGCCCGGGCGACCAGCTCGGCGTTGGTGGACCCGACCGCGGGCAGCACCTCCACGGTGCGCCACATCGACCCGTCGCGCCGGAGCACCGCGGTGAGTGCGGCGGCGTCCAGTGCGGGGCGGTCCAGGTCGGACCAGCGACCTGTGGAGTTGTCGGACACGTCACCTACGCTACGGCGCTGTGACCACGGCTGAACTCGGCAATGCCGGCGAGGACGTCCCGGCGGACATCGACATGCACACGACCGCCGGCCGGCTGGCCGACTTCGAGCGCCGCCTGGACGAGGCGGCGCACGCGGGCTCCGACCGGGCCGTGGAGAAGCAGCACGCCGCCGGGAAGATGACGGCGCGCGAGCGGATCGAGGCGCTGCTGGACCCGGGCTCGTTCACCGAGCTCGACGAGTTCGCCCGGCACCGGTCGACGAACTTCGGGATGGACGCCAAGCGCCCGTTCGGGGACGGCGTCGTCACCGGCTACGGCACCGTCGACGGCCGCCCGGTCTGCGTCTTCTCCCAGGACGTCACCGTCTTCGGCGGCAGCCTCGGTGAGGTGTACGGGGAGAAGATCGTCAAGGTCCTCGACCTCGCGGTGCGCAACGGCTGCCCGATCATCGGCATCAACGAGGGCGGTGGCGCCCGCATCCAGGAGGGTGTCGTCTCCCTCGGGTTGTACGGCGAGATCTTCCGGCGCAACGTGCACGCCTCGGGCGTCATCCCGCAGATCTCGCTGGTCATGGGCGCCGCGGCCGGTGGGCACGTCTACTCCCCCGCGCTGACCGACTTCATCGTGATGGTCGACGAGACCAGCCAGATGTTCATCACCGGCCCGGACGTCGTGAAGACCGTGACCGGTGAGGAGGTGACGCTGGAGGAGCTGGGCGGCGCCCGCACGCACAACACGAAGTCCGGCGTCGCGCACTACCTGGCCTCCGACGAGGCCGACGCCCTGGACTACGTCAAGGCGCTGCTGTCCTACCTCCCCAGCAACAACCTGGACCCGCTGCCGACCCTGGAGGTCGCGCCGGTCGACGTCGCACTGCCCGAGGCGGTCAGCGACCTGGACGCCGAGCTGGACACGTTCGTCCCGGACTCGGCGAACACGCCCTACGACATGCACACCGTCATCGAGCACGTCGTCGACGACGGCGAGTTCCTCGAGGTGCAGCCGCTCTTCGCGCCCAACATCCTCATCGGCTTCGGCCGGGTCGAGGGCCGCCCGGTCGGCGTCGTGGCCAACCAGCCCACCCAGTTCGCCGGCACGCTGGACATCGACGCCAGCGAGAAGGCCGCCCGGTTCGTCCGCACCTGCGACGCCTTCAACATCCCGGTGCTCACCCTGGTCGACGTGCCCGGCTTCCTGCCCGGCACCTCCCAGGAGTGGGACGGCATCATCCGCCGCGGCGCCAAGCTGATCTACGCCTACGCCGAGGCCACCGTCCCGCTGGTCACCGTCATCACCCGCAAGGCCTACGGCGGCGCCTACGACGTCATGGGCTCCAAGCACCTGGGCGCCGACGTCAACCTGGCCTGGCCCACCGCGCAGATCGCCGTCGTCGGGGCGCAGGGCGCGGTCGGGATCCTCTACCGCAAGGAGCTGGCTGCCTCCGACGACCCGGACGCCCGCCGAGCCGAGCTCATCACCGAGTACGAGGACACCCTCGCCAACCCCTACATCGCCGCCGACCGCGGGTTCATCGACGCGGTCATCCCGCCCTCGCACACCCGGGTGCACGTCACCCGTGCGCTCCGCCTGCTGGCGAACAAGCGCCAGACGCTGCCGCCCAAGAAGCACGGGAACATCCCGCTGTGAGCGAGCCGGTCCGCCCCCTGCTGCGGGTCGTGCGGGGTGAGCCCTCGGCCGAGGAGCTCGCCGCGCTCACCGTCGTGGTCGCGGCGCTCTCCCAGCGCCGCACCCGCAGGCGCCCCGCGCCGGTGGGCGCCTGGGCGTCCCGCCGCGACGTCGTCCGGACGCCGGCGCAGGCCGGTCCGGGCGGCTGGCGCGCCGCGGGACGGCTCTCGTGAGCCGCCGGCTGGTCCTGGGCTCGGCGTCCCCGGCCCGGCTGCAGCTGCTGCGCCAGGCCGGTCTCTCCCCCGAGGTGGTCGTCTCCGGCGTGGACGAGTCGACGATCCGTTCCCCGCGGGTCGGGGAGCTGGTGGCCCTGCTGGCCGCAGCCAAGGCCCAGGCCGTGGCCAGGCAGGAGACCGACGCCCTGGTGATCGGCTGCGACTCGCTGCTGGAGTTCCGTGGCGAGGCCATGGGCAAGCCCGCGGACGCCGCCGACGCCCGGCAGCGGTGGCGCCGGATGGCCGGTCGCAGCGGCACGCTGCACACCGGCCAGGCGCTGCTGGACGTGCGGGCCGGGTCGGTGTCCCGCCGCGACGTCGCCGTCGCCTCCACCACGGTGCACTTCGCGTCGCCGTCGGAGGCGGAGATCGAGGCCTACATCGGGACCGGCGAGCCGCTCCAGGTCGCCGGCGCCTTCACCCTCGACGGGCTGGGCGGTCCGTTCGTCCGGCGGATCGACGGTGACCCCTCGGCCGTCGTCGGGCTGTCGCTGCCGCTGCTGCGCGAGCAGCTGGGCAAGCTCGGGCTGACCGTCGTCGACCTCTGGGACCGCTGAACGACGACCGTCGGGTCTCAGCGCAGGCCGCTGCGGGCCACACCCTCCACGAACTGCCGCTGGAAGACCGCGAACACGGCCAGGATCGGCAGGGTCGACAGCAGTGCCATCCCCATCAGCGCCGGGTAGTCGGTGCCGTACTCCCCCTGCAGGAACGCCAGCCCGATCGGGACGGTGAACAACGCCTGGTCGTTGAGCACGATGAGCGGCCAGGCGAACTCGTTCCAGCGGTACATGAACGTCAGGATCACCAGCACCGCGATCAGCGGCCGGCTCATCGGCAGCACCACCGACCAGAAGACGCGCAGGTGGCCGGCGCCGTCCAGGCGGGCCGCCTCGAGCACCTCGTCGGGGATGCCGAGCATGAACTGCCGGCACAGGAAGATGCCGAAGGCCTCGGCGGCGCGCGGCACGATGACGGCCCAGTAGGAGTCGACCCAGCCCAGCCCGGCCACCAGCTGGAACTGCGGGATCATCACGACCTGCACCGGGATCATCAGGGTCGACAGGATGACCACGAAGACCGCCTGCCGCCCGCGGAACCGGTACTTGGCCAGGACGTAGCCGGCCAACAGGTTCAGCGTCACCGACAGCGCCATCGCCACGACCGCGATGGCCAGCGAGTTCAGGTAGAAGGTGCCGAACGGGAGCAGCTCGAACGCCCGCCGGAACCCGTCGAGGGTGGGCTCCTCGGGCCAGAACCGGAGGGGTCCGCTGGTGAGTGCGCCCCCGCCGGAGAACGCCGTCACCAGCATCCAGTACAGCGGGAACAGCATCACCAGCGCGCCCAGGACGAGGGCGACGGCCCGGCCGGACAGCCAGCCCGCTCCCCCACGCTGGCGCCGTTGGGCAGGCGCCGGGCGGGTGGCCGGGCGGTCCTCGGTGGTGGTCACTGCTCGGCCTCCGTCGCCTTCTGCCGACGCCACCACAGCGCGGTCAGGACGGCGATCACCAGGTAGGTGACCACCCCGATCGTGGCGGCGTAGCCCTGCCGCCGGGCGTCGAAGCCCTCGGCGTAGGCGTAGGTCACCAGCATCTCCGTGGAGTTGCCCGGCCCGCCGCCGGTGAGCACGTAGACGATGTCGAAGACCTGGAAGCTCTCGATGACGCCGAGCACGACCAGGAAGACGGTCGTGGGCTTGAGCAACGGGACGACGACGTACCAGAGCCGCGACCACCGCCCGGCGCCGTCCATCTGCGCCGCCTCCAGGTACTCGGCGGGGATGGACTGCAGCCCGGCCAGGTAGACGACCATGCAGAACCCGACCTTGGTCCACACGCTGATCAGCACCAGCGAGGCCATCGCCGCGGTCCCGTCGGACTGCCAGGCGATGCCGTCCATGCCGACCGAGCGGAGCAGCCGGTTCACCACGCCGACGTTCTCGTTGAAGATCCAGCGCCCGGCGATGGCGATGACGACGCCGCTGATCACGTAGGGGACGTAGTAGACGGCCCGCAGGAAGCCACGACCGCGCAGCGGCTTGTCGATCGCCAGCGCCACCCCGAGCCCGAGGACCAGCGACAGCGGGACCGTGAGCAAGGCGTAGACCCCGGTGTTCAGCGCCGAGCGCCAGAAGGTCGAGTCCCCGGCGAGCTCGGTGTAGTTGTCGGCCCCGACGAACTCGCGGGGACCGAAGCCGGAGGAGCTGTAGAGGGAGAGCCAGACGGTCGCGATCAGCGGCAGCAGCAGGAAGACGCCGAAGACCAGCAGGTTCGGCAACAGCAGACCCCAGGCAGCAGCCGACTCCCGCCAGGCACCGCTGCGTCCCGTCCGGGACCGGGGCGGGTCGGGCACCGGTGCGGTGACGGCGGCCGGCGCAGCGGTCGTCACGACAGCCGCCCCTCGACGTCGGCGGCCAGGTCCTCGAGCACCTGGGCCGGGTCGTCGCCGCCGAGGAACGCCTGTTCCAGGCGGTCGACCAGGGAGGCGTTGACGGCGTTGAACTGCGGCACGGTCACCTGGGCGGACAGCCCCGGGGTGATCGTGGTGGCCTGCTCCACGAAGAGCTCCATCAGGTCGGGACGGACGGCGTAGTCCAGGGTCTGGCCCAGCAGCGACGTCCGGGTGGGCAGCACGACGGCCTGCTCGCAGAACAGCGCCTGCGCCTCGTCCCCGGACAGGAAGGCCAGGAAGTCAGCAGCCGCCTCGGCGTTCACCGACTGGGAGGTGGCGACGACGGCATTGCCCCCCAGGTCCGCCGACGCCGTCTCGTCCCGGGGCAGGAACGTCGCGCCGTAGGAGCGTCCCGAGCCGGTGAACTCCGGGTCGATCGTCGGGAGCAGGAAGTCCCCGGCGAAGACCATCCCGATGGTGCCGGCGGTGAACAGCTCGTCGACGTAGGAGCCCTTGGTGGACGTCGTGGGCGGCACCAGGCCCTCGGTGAAGAAGGACTGGGTGAGCGCGAGGGCGTCCCGGGCGGCCCGGCTGTCGATGGCCGGTGCGGTGAGGTCGTCGGTGAGCAACCGGCCGCCGCGCTGGTCGACCCAGTTCAGCCAGCGGTAGGCGCCGGCCAGCTGCCAGTTGACGCCGAAGGCGTACTGGCTCTCCCCGGTCGGCAGGGACGCCGCGACCGACCGGAACTCCTCCCACGTCCAGGCGTCGTCCAGGCTGGTCGGGAGGCGGGCCCCGGCGGCCTGCAGCGCCTGGGTGTCGTAGAGGACCAGGGAGGTGTCGGTGTGGTGCGGCACGCCGAAGACGCGGCCCTCGGACCGGACGGCGGACACGAACGCCTCACCGAACCCGTCCAGGAACCCGCCCGGCAACCGGTCGGTGAGGTCGAGCAGGGCGCCGCCGGCGGCGTAGATGCCGATGTCCTGGTAGGTCACCCGGAACAGGTCCGGCGCGCGGTCGCTGGCCAGGTTGGCGTCGATGCCGGTCAGCGCCTCACCGAAGGGCACCACGTTGAACACCACGGGGACGCCGCTGGTCGCCGTCCACTGTTCGGCGATGGTCTGGAACGCGGTCAGTTCCGCCTCCCCGGCCCAGAGCGTGAAGCTCAGCCGGCCCTCCCGGCTGGCCGAGCCGTCACTGCCGCGCAGCCCGAAGCCGGTGCCGCAGCCGGACAGGGCGAGGGCACCCGCCCCGGTCGCGGCCAGGAAGGCCCGGCGAGACAGTCCTTCCGCTGGCCCGTGAGGGCTCCGAGGTCGCAACGGCACAGTGAGACCCTGGGGTCCGGTACGCCCTGCCGCGACTCGATCTTGGTGTGCTGGCTACAGTCCGACCGTTCTCATCGAGGAGGCTGTGCACTGTGCAGAAGGTCCTGATCGCCAACCGCGGCGAGATCGCCGTCCGCGTCGCCCGCGCCTGCAAGGACGCCGGACTCGCCTCCGTCGCCGTGTACGCCGACACCGACCGGGACGCCCTGCACGTGCGGGTGGCCGACGAGGCCTTCGCCCTCGGCGGGACCACGCCCGGTGAGTCCTACCTGGTCATCGACAAGATCCTGGACGCCGCCCGGCAGTCCGGCGCGGACGCGGTGCACCCCGGCTACGGCTTCCTCTCCGAGAACGCCGACTTCGCCCAGGCCGTGCTCGACGCCGGGCTGACCTGGATCGGCCCCTCCCCCGCAGCGATCATCGCGCTGGGCGACAAGGTGCAGGCCCGGCACATCGCCACCGAGGTCGGTGCACCCCTGGTGCCCGGGACGAAGGACCCGGTCGCCGGGGGCGACGAGGTGGTCGCCTTCGCCGAGGAGCACGGGCTGCCGGTGGCCATCAAGGCCGCGTTCGGCGGCGGCGGCCGTGGACTGAAGGTGGCCCGCACCATGGAGGAGATCCCGGAGCTCTTCGACTCCGCGGTGCGCGAGGCGGTGTCCGCCTTCGGGCGCGGCGAGTGCTTCGTGGAGAAGTTCCTGGACCACCCGCGGCACGTCGAGGCGCAGGTGCTGGCCGACACGCACGGCAACGTCGTCGTCGTCGGCACCCGGGACTGCTCGCTGCAGCGCCGCAACCAGAAGCTGGTCGAGGAGGCCCCCGCGCCGTTCCTCACCGACGAGCAGCGGGCCCGCATCCACTCCAGCGCCAAGGACATCGTCCGGGCCGCGGACTACGTGGGCGCCGGGACCGTCGAGTACCTGGTCGGCGTCGACGGCGACATCTCCTTCCTGGAGGTCAACACCCGGCTGCAGGTCGAGCACCCGGTCAGCGAGGAGACCTCGGGGATCGACCTGGTCCGCCAGCAGTTCCGCATCGCCGACGGTCTCCCCCTGGAGATCACCGAGGACCCCGAGCCGCGCGGTCACAGCTTCGAGTTCCGGATCAACGCCGAGGACGCCGGCCGCGGCTTCCTGCCCGCCCCGGGCCCCGTCACCGGCCTCTCGGTCCCGCAGGGCCCCGGCGTGCGCTGGGACTCCGGCGTCGTGCTCGGCGGCGAGGTCGCCGGTGCGTTCGACTCGATGCTGGCCAAGCTGATCGTCACCGGCGCCACCCGCGCCGAGGCCCTGGACCGGGCCCGCCGCGCCCTGGACGAGCTCGAGGTCGACGGCATGGCCACGGTCATCCCGTTCCACCGCGCCGTCGTGCGCGACGAGGCGTTCACCTCCGAGCCGTTCAGCGTGCACACCCGGTGGATCGAGACCGAGTGGGACAACCAGGTCCAGCCCCACGGTGCCGCGGCCGACGCCGACGAGCCCGAGGAGCGGCAGACCGTCGTCGTCGAGGTCGGCGGTCGCCGGCTCGAGGTCTCCCTGCCGGCCGGCCTCGCCTCCGGCGGTGCCCCGGCGGGTGCTGCCGCCAAGCCCCGCAAGCGCGGTGGCGGAGCCGGTGGCGCCGGCGCCTCCGGTGACTCCCTCACCTCCCCGATGCAGGGGACCATCGTGAAGGTCGCCGTCTCCGACGGGGACACCGTCGCCGTCGGAGACCTCGTCGTCGTCCTGGAGGCGATGAAGATGGAGCAGCCGATCACCGCGCACAAGGCCGGCACGGTGACCGGGCTGTCCGCGGAGGTCGGGGCGACCGTGACCAGTGGTGCGGTGCTGTGCTCGATCGCGGAGGCGGCGACGGCCTGACGGACAGGGTCCACTCCAGCTGGGAGTGGACCCAGAACCGGCGGCCAGACGCCGGGACCACCGGGGTCGCAAGTCGAGTGCCCGTCACAGAGGGACGGTGGTGCACGCCGACCGCCATCACGGTCGATCGACGTGCGACCGCCACTCCGCCCGAAGCGGGGCCCCCGGCCCGGGCGGCCTTGCGGAGACCTGAGCGGACGAGCCCGGCGCGTGGCGCCCTGCCCCGGCCTGGTCTCGACCGTGGGACAGCATCACCGCGAGGGCGCCTGCGGCCTTCGACATCCACCGCCGTGAGCCAGCTCTGGAGCCCAGGAGTACGGGATCGCTGGGGTGTTGGCGCACACGGTCACCTCACACGGTCACGTAGCGGCAGCCGAGGAAGACCGCTTCGTTGGCGTACGACGTGGTCACGCAGACGTAGTGGTCCCCAGGACCGACCGGCAATGTGGCCTGCCACCCGGTGTGGCCGTTGACGCCGGGGAAGGACCGAGCCACGTCAGGACGGGGGACGATCGTCGGCACCCATGTCGTCTGACCGCGGACCGACACCTGGACCCCGAAGGACGCCGTCGGACGCGAGGGATCGAAGGCCCACCCGCTCACCCGCAGCTGCCCGCCGCTCGCGACGGCCTCGTCGAAGCCACCCCGCGGGATGGTGGTCGTCGTGGTGACGTCCCTGCACCCGAGAGACGTCACCGTCCCCGGCACCTCCAGGTCGACGGCAGCGACACACACCCGGTGGGTCCCTGCCTGCACGACGACATCCGTGGCCCACCCGTGAGACGCACCCGCGTGGGGGTATGCCGCACCGACATCGGGCCGCGCCATCTCAGCGAAAGCCCCCGTGGGAGGAGCCCCGTCCACCGTGACGGCGATCGAACTGGTCCGACGAGGTTGATCGGGGTCGAAAGCCCAGCCACTCGTCTGGATGCGCGCTCCGGCGACGGTGACGCCGTCCCAGCTGCCCATCGGAGGAGTCGCCCCCCCGATGAAGTCGCGACAACCCAGAGCCGTGGTCGCTGCCGTGCCAGAGCTGTCGATGGCGTAGGCGCACACCGACGTCGACCGACCGGCGCTGAGGGTCACGAGCGCCTCCCACCCGTGGGCGGGCCCTGCTCCCGGGAAGGCAGCAGAGATGTCCGGACGGTCTCGGTCAGCTCGCACCGGTTGACCTAGGCCGTTCGCGTAGACGTGCACCTGGATGGACGCGGAAGGCTGGTCCGGGTCGAGGGCCCAACCACCCACCCGGACCTGGTAGCCCTCCCGAGAGCCCCCATCGAAGCTGCCGACGGGCGAGGTCGATCCCGTCCGGAGGAGCCGGCACCCCAGGAGGGCGCTCGACCGACCGTTCAGAGCGATCACGTAGACGCAGACGTCGTGGTCACCTGGGCTGGTGGCCAGGGTGTACTCGAAGCCATGGGCTCCCCCGGCGCCCGGGAAGGCCACTGCGATGTCGGGACGAGGGCGATCGCTCGACAGCGGCGCGCCCCGCCCGTCCACGTACACGTGCACCTGGACCGAGGCCGAGCGCTCCGCGTCGTCCAGAGCCCACCCAGCCACCGTGACGGCGCCGCCCGCACTGGAGGCGAGTTCCCAGGCGCCACGTGGGGAAGCCGACGACACGGTGACCGTCCGGCACCCCAGTGACGCGTTGACGCGGGCCTGGACGTCCATCAGGTAGAGGCAGACCGAGTGGGAGCCTTCCGACGCAGCGAACGTCGTGGAGAACCCGTGCCGGCCGCCGCTGCCCGGGTAGGCGGCCGTCACGTCCGGTCGCGGGGCGTCGGCGACGAGCACCCGCCCGACCCCGTCGACGTAGGCGTGCACCTGGATCGGCGTCGACGTCGCGTCGGGATCCAGACCCCATCCGGCCAACGACAGTGCTGACCGCCCGGCCGTGAGCACGTCCCAGTTGCCGGTCGGCGCGCGCACCTCCGTCTGGACGAGACGGCAGCCCAGCACGGTGTGCGGCGAGACGCCGTCGGTGTCGATCGCATAGAGACAGACCTGGTGGTCCCCGGGAGCCACCCTGGCGGCGAACGAGAACCCGTGGGCGCTGCCGGCGCCCGGGACCGCGAGCGCGACATCGGGGCGGGGGAGGTCGGCGCGCGCACTGCTCCCCACCCCGTCGACGTACACGTGCACGACGCTCGTGACCGTAGGCCGATCGGGGTCGACCGCCCATCCCGAGACCGTGAGGGTCGGGCCGTCCACCGACGTGACGTCCCAGGCACCCAGCGGCGACGAGGTCGGGGCCACGACAGCGCCGCTGACGGTCGACCCGTCAGCACCATCTGCGGTGGCCCCCTCGCCGGGTCCCGGAGCCGATCCGGTGGGGGCCCCTTCCGCGGGGAGTGCCTCGTCGGACCGGTCACCTCCAGTGCCGCCAGGCGGGTCTTGGACCGCGGCGGTCCCGGAGACGGGCGAACCAGGTGAGACGTCGACCGACGGGGGCTCCGACGGCACCGCATCGGACCCGACGGGCGTGTCCGTCGCGCTCGTCGGAACCTCGTCCTCCACCGAGGCGACCGGCGTCTCGGACACCTCGGCCGCGGCGGGTGCGATCCCCAGACCCACTCCCGCGGCCCAGACGGCGCCGATCAGCGCCGCCCCCGTCCACCGTCTCGTCGACATGAAGCGATCCACGCCCGCTCGTCCCGCCCTCCGGTCCACCTCCCCGGGTCGGGGCGCGTGGATCGTCGCACGGCACACGCCTCGGGAGGGCTCGATCTGACGCGCGCCTGCGGTACTCACGTACGGAACGTCCGGCACCCCAGCAGCGAGTTGCCGGGGCCATCGGCCACGTCCAACCCGTAGGCGCACACCGTGTGGTCACCGGGGGACACGCTCGCGGAGACCGACCAGCCGTGTGCGGGCCCAGCGCCTGGGAAGGCCGTCGCGATGTCTGGACGCTGCGCGTCCGCCGTGGTCGTGACGAGGCGCCCGTCCACGTACACGTGCACGGGGATGGAGGTCGACAGCGCGTCCGGATCGAGGGCCCAACCAGACACCTGGACGACCCCGTCCTGCCCCGTGATCCCGTCCACCGAGCCCACCGGCCACGACGCTGGCCGCACCAGGGTCCTGCACGAGAAGAGGGAGTTGCCAGGGCCGTCGGCCACGTCGATGCCGTACACGCAGACCTGGTGGGTTCCCGGGCCCACCGGGACCCGGACGGCCCACCCGTGCGCTGCGCCCGCGCCGGGGAAGGCACCAGCGATGTCGACCCGTGTGCGGTCCGCCGTCAGGACCGTCGGTGCGCCGTCCACGTACACGTGCACCGGGATCGAGGCCGCGGGTGCATCGGGGTCGATGCCCCAGCCCGCCAGCTCCAACGCGCCGCCGACCGCGTCTGCTCGGTCCAGGGACCCCACCGGCCAGGCCACTCGTCGGACGACCGTGTGACACCCGGCCGACGAGTTGCCCGGGCCGTCGACAGCATCGATGGCATAGACACAGATCTCGTGAGCCCCCGCTGTCACCGGGACGGATGCCGACCACCCGTGCGCAGCTCCCGCGTCGGGGAAGGCGCCGGCGATGTCCGCCCGCAGGCCGTCCGCCCGGACCACCGTCGCCACCCCGTCGACGTAGACGTGCACCGGGAGAGAGGCCGTCGGGGCATCCGGGTCCAGTGCCCAGCCGGACACCACGAGGGCTCTCTGCCGGACTGCCAGGTCGTCGATCGAGACCAGGGGCCAGTGCGCCTGGACGACCACCGTGGCACAGGAGAGCCGTGCGTTGTTCCCACCGTCACTGTCGATCGCGTAGACGCAGACCTGGTGGGTCCCCGTCGTGACGCTGGTCGACCACCGGTAGCCGTGGGCGGGTCCGGCTCCTGGGAAGGCGCCCCCCACGTCGGGCCGGGAACGGTCCGCGGTCACCGGGGTCCCGGCGCCGTCCACGTAGACGTGGACCGGGATGGAGCGGGATGCCGTGTCGGGGTCGAGAGCCCAACCCGACACGGTGAGCGTGCGACCTGAGACGGACACGGCATCCACGGAGCCGACAGGCGGCACCCCGACGGTTGCTGTGACACCGCCGCCGGCCAACCGCACCACGGCGGCCGACCCGGTCGTCGAGGTGACCGCGACGGAGAAGTCGCCACCGGCCACGGGGACCGCCCTTCCCACCGGCAGCGCCGTCTGCAGGTCACCGCCCCACCCGTTCGCCCGGGACGGCGTCCCGTCCAGCAGCAGCGAGGTGTCCGACCCGCCGGAGGCGCGGCGCAGCACGACACCCGAGTTGAGCCCGTACTGGTTGTCCCGGTTCCCCAGCCAGGCGTCCCGCCCGCTGGCCTGCCGGTACTCCAGCCAGTAGACGGTCCCGTTCGAGGCGGTCAGCTGGACGGCCCGGGTGCCGGACGTCGCCGAGACCGGCGCGAGCGTCACCGTCGTCGCCGGGCTGGACGGGGTGAAGGCGACGCGCTGTGCGGCCGGCAGCAGCCCGAGGCGCGCTGCCTGGACGGCGTTGAGCGAGCCGACCTGGCCCCACGAGATGCCCATGACGTCGTAGAGGTCGTAGTAGGAACGCGTCTGGCAGGTGCCGCCCTCCAGCACCCCGTCGCACTGGTGGGCCGAGGAGTGACCGAGACCGAAGTTGTGGCCCAGCTCGTGGGCCATGACCGAGAGCCCGACCGCCTGGACGTAGGTCTGCCCACCACTGCCGGTGGACGAGCCGACGGTGCCCAGGCCGTAGCTGCACCCCGGGTTGGACGGCGAGGGCGCGATGTAGAGCATCAGGTGCTGTCCGCCGCGCCACGTCCAGCCGATCTGGTTGGCGACGTCACCCCACAGTGCATGGGGTTCCCTGCACGTGCGGGACGACGTGACCCAGCCGGTGACCGGCGCAACGGCGTCGATCCGGATGGCGCCCGCGCTCTGCGAGGACCAGAAGTCCGCGACGGGTCCGTCGACCTGGGCGAGCAGGGAGTCGGTGGTGGTGCCGTCGATGGCCCCGCCGGCGGGCCGCACCAGCACGACGGTGACCGTGTGGGTCGGCGCGGCGCCGGCGGCCGCGACGGTCGGGTCCGGGGCAGCAGCCTGGAGCACGGCGGCGTCCAGCACCTCGCGCGCCTCCTGGAGGCCCTGCTCCGAGCTGGCCTCGTCGGTGAGTTCGTCGCCGACGGTGACCGCGACTGTCGAGCCGACGGTGGCGGCCGGCAGGTCCTCGGTGGGCACCCGGACGGCGTCGCCGCCGCGGGGCTGGATCCAGCTCAGCGGGCCCTCGTCCGCGTGGTCGGCGTGCCCGCCCTGGTCGTCCCCCTCATCGGCGCGCTCGTGGTCGTGGGCCTGGGCCTCCTCGGCAGTCGGGTCGGGCCAGGCCTGCACCAGTTCACCGACGACGGTGTCCCCCGCGTCCACGGGGGTGGGGTCCGCGGGCGTCACGGGAGGCGCCGGCTCCTCGGAGGCGGGAGCCGATGCGGTCGGCGTGGGGGGCGCGGAGGGTGCCGGGACCTCAGTGGCGGACGCCTCGACGGGGGGCGTCTCGTCGGTGGGCGCCGCGCTCGAGGGGTCCGCCGGCGCCTCCGACGTCTCGACGGCCGCACCGGAGGGCGTGTCCGTCGCCCCGGCCGAGGCGACCGGGCCGACCACGACCGTCGCGAGGACCGCGACGGACGCGGCCAGCACCCTGGACCGCAGGGCGCGGTGACGACGACGAGCTGTGTGCACGAGAACTCCTGAGCAGAGGGGACCTGATCAGGCCATCGACCTGCACCGGAGCGCTCTGGAGGCACGTCACCCGCTAGGGGTAGCGACGCGACACCTCCGTGGCGGCAGCCCCGTACCCGCCCCCGAAGAGGACCGCGTGGAGCAGCAACGGGTGCAGCTGGTGCAGCCCCAGCCGGTCCTCCCAGCCGTCCGCCAGCGGGTGCACCTCCTGGTACCCGGCGACGACGTCGGCCAGGTGTGGCGCACCGAACAGGTGCAGCAGCGCGAGGTCGGTCTCGCGGTGTCCGCCGTGCGCGGCCGCGGCGTCCACCAGCCACACCCGCCCGTCCTCGGACCACAGCAGGTTGCCGCTCCACAGGTCACCGTGGATGCACGCCGGTGGCTCCTCCGGGACGTCGACCAGGTGCGCGCAGGCCCGTTCGACGTCGCGCGCCTGGGACGTCGTGAGCGTCCGCGCGTCCACGGCGGCCCGGACCAGCGGCAGCAACCGGGCCTCGGCGAAGAGGCCCGCCCAGGACCGGTGCGGCGTGGGGTCCAGCGGGACGGTCGCGGCGAACCCGGCACCGCCGAACGCCGGTGCCGGGGTGTCGTGCAGCCGGGACAGGGCGGCGCCGAACGACCGGGCGGCCGCCTGCGTCGGCGTCCCGGTGGGCACCCACTGCAGGGTCAGCGAGGTGGCCGTGACCGCACGCACCGCGGGCAGCGGAGGACCGCCCTCGACGCGCAGCCAGTCGAGCCCGCGGGCCTCCGCGGCGAAGAACCCCGCCGGCGCCCCCGGCAGCTCCTTGACGAAGACCGGTCCGTCGGCCCGGTCCTCCCGGAACGCCGCGCAGACGTCCCCGCCCGGGACCGGGACCCGACGGCTCACTCGTCGTCGGAGTTCATCAACCGCCGTCCGGCCTCGGTGATCGACCCGGACAGCGACGGGTAGATGGAGAACGTCTGGGCCAGGTCACCGACCGTCAGGCCCTTGCTGACGGCCAGCGTGATCGGCAGGACCAGCTCGGAGGCGCCCGGGGACACCACGACGCCACCGACGACGACGCCGGTCGAGCGGCGGGCGAAGATCTTGACGAACCCGTCCCGCATGTCGCTCATCTTGGCGCGGGCGTTGGTGGCCAGGGGCAGCTGCACGGACTCGATGTCCGAGCCCTCGACGATCGACTTCTCCTGCACCCCGACCGTGGCGATCTCCGGGTGGGTGAACACGTTGCCGGCGACGGTCTTGAGCCGGATCGGGCTGACCGCCTCGCCCAGCGCGTGCCACATCGCGATCCGGCCCTGCATGGCCGCCACCGACGCCAGCTGGAAGACCCCGGTGACGTCGCCCGCGGCGTAGATGCCGGGCACCGACGTCCGGGACACCCGGTCGACGACGACGTGACCGGCCTGCGAGGTCGCCACCCCGCACTTCTCCAGGTTGAGCCCGTCGGTGTTGGGCACGGTGCCCACGGTCATCAGCGCGTGCGACCCGGTGACCACCCGGCCGTCGGTGAGCCGGACCTCGACGCCGGTGGCCGTGCGCGTGACCGACTCGGCGCGGCCCCGCTCGGCGATCTTGCCGCCGCGGGACTGGAAGACCTTCTCCACCACGGCGGCCGCGTCGGCGTCCTCACCGGGCAGCACCTGGTCGCGGGAGGACACCAGGGTCACCGGGACGCCGGCCTCCAGGTACCCAGAGGCGAACTCGGCCCCGGTGACGCCGGACCCGACGACGACGAGGTGCTCGGGGAGGTCCTCCAGGTCGTAGACATCCCGCCAGGACAGGATCCGCTCGCCGTCGGGCTCGGAGCCGGGGAGCACCCGGGGGTCCGCGCCGGTGGCGATCAGCACGACGTCGGCCTCGAGCTCCTCGCGGACCCCGCCGTCGCCGTCGCAGACCTCGACCCGGTGCGCGATGAGGCCGCGGATCTCGTCGGAGAGCCGGGCGTGCCCGCTGATGGTCCGCACGCCGACGCTGTCGAGCCGGGCGTGGATGTCCGCGGACTGGGCGACGGCCAGGCCGCGGATCCGCTGGTTGACCGCGGCGATGTCCAGGCTGACCGTGGCCCAGTCCGAGCCCTGCAGGCCCAGCACGGCCGAGTCGCGGACCGCGGTCATCGCGCCGGCGGCGGCGATGAGGGTCTTGGAGGGCACGCAGTCGGTGAGCACGCTGGCACCACCGAGTCCGTCGCGTTCCACGACGGTCACCTCGGCACCGAGCTGGGCGGCCACCAGGGCGGCCTCGTAGCCGGCCGGTCCGCCGCCGATGATCACGATGCGGGTCATGTGTGGTCCAACTCCCGGGCTGAGCGGTGGGTGTGCAGCCCCAGTCTCCCCGCTCGCGACGGTGTCGTCCGCCACCACCCCGGTCAGGCTCGCCACACGTCCAGAGCTCAGGCGGTCCCCCGCACGTCGAGCCGGTAGGTCACGTCGACGACGAAGCCGTGGCCGTCACCGCCGCGCATCGCGACCTCGTGCTGCCCGGCCCCGAGCGGGGACAGCGATCCCCAGAGGCCCCAGACGGACATCCACACGGGCCTGCGGGACCGGTTCACACCGTTCAGGAAGCCGCCGCGCACGACGAACGGGTCGTGGGTGGCGACGACGTCGACGGCGGTGTCCACCCCGTCCACGGACAGGGTGCCGAACGCCTGCTCGACCACCTCCGGGCGCTGGTCGACGAACCACATGGTGAAGACGGGGAAGAACAACTCCCGGCGGGGAGGGACCACGAGGTGCCGGACGACCGGGTCACCGCCGTAGGAACCCGCCAGGAACCAGACGTCGTCTGGTTGGTGCAGTCCGCCGCGGGCTCCGGACGTGTCGGCGATCGGGCTGCGGAAGAAGCTCGGTGTGGCAGCCCACTGGACCCATCGCGCGGCCAACCCCTGTGGCGAGCGGGATAGGTACTGGTTCTGCGGCGAGGAGGACGTCACGGCGTCGAACGTAGGTGCGGTCGTGCACGCCGCAGCCACGACCCCGGCCCCGTTGCGGAGCTGTGACCTCCCCCGGGGTGTGAGTCAGCCGAGGGCCGGCGGGTCCGCCAGGAACGTCGCCACCAGCTGCCGCGCCGCCAGAGCCGGCGTCAACTCCCCCGCCAGCACCTGCTGCTCCAGGCCCGGGGCCGAGGACCGCACGGCCGGGTGCTCGCGGAGCCGGGCCTCCAGGCCGTCGCGGACGAGCTGCCAGGTCCACCGCACCTGCTGGCTCTGGCGACGCCGGTCGAACTCCCCGGAGGCCCGCAGCCGGTCGGTGTGGGCGACGACCTGGGACCACACCTCGGCCAGGCCCTCCCCGGTGAGCCCGGCGCAGGTCAGCACGGGCACGTCCCAGTCGCCGGTGCCGCGCAGCATCCGGATCGCCCCGGCCAGCTCGCGGGCGGCCGTGCGGGCCTCACCGGCGGCCGGGCCGTCGGCCTTGTTGACGGCGATGACGTCGGCGATCTCCAGGATGCCGCGCTTGATGCCCTGCAGCTGGTCCCCGGTGCGGGCCAGGGTCAGGAACAGGAAGGTGTCGACCATCTCGGCGACGGTGACCTCGGACTGCCCGACGCCGACGGTCTCCACCAGCACCACGTCGTGGCCGGCCGCCTCGACGACGACCATGGACTCCCGGGTCGCCTGGGCGACCCCGCCGAGGGTGCCGGCGGTGGGCGAGGGCCGGATGAACGCGGCCGGGTCGACCGACAGCCGTGACATCCGGGTCTTGTCCCCCAGGATCGACCCGCCCGATCGCGCGGACGACGGGTCGACGGCGAGGACGGCGACCCGGTGGCCGGCGGCGGTGAGGTCCACCCCCAGCTGGTCGATGAACGTGGACTTGCCCACCCCGGGCACCCCGCTGATCCCGACCCGCTGCGCGCCCCAGGCGTGCGGCAGCAGCTCCACCAGCAGCTCCTGCGCCTGCTCCCGGTGCTCGGGGCGCCGGGACTCGACCAGCGTGATCGACCGCGCGACGGCCCGCCGGTCACCGGCGAGCACGCCCTCGGCGAGCGCCGGGACGTCGACCGCCCGCGCCATCAGTGCCCGAGTCGGCTGGCGAGCTCGCGCAGCAGCTCCTGAGCGGCCTCGGCGATGACGGTGCCGGGCGGGAAGACCGCGGCGGCGCCCATCTCCTTCAGCGTCGGGACGTCGTCGGGCGGGATGACCCCGCCGACCACGATCAGCACGTCCTCGGCACCCAGGGCGGCCAGCGCGTCTCGCAGCGCCGGCACCAGGGTGAGGTGCCCGGCCGCCAGCGAGGACACCCCGACGACGTGCACGTCGGCCTCGACCGCCTGGCGGGCGACCTCCTCCGGCGTCTGGAAGAGCGGGCCCACGTCGACGTCGAAGCCGAGGTCGGCGAACGCGGTGGCGATGACCTTCTGCCCGCGGTCGTGGCCGTCCTGGCCCATCTTGGCCACCAGGATGCGCGGCCGGCGGCCCTCGGCCTCGGCGAACTCCTCGGTCAGCGCGCGGGTGGTCGCCATCGGCCCGGACTCCCCTGCCTCCTCGCGGTAGACCCCGGAGATGGTGCGCACCTGGCCGGCGTGCCGGCCGTAGACGGCCTCCAGGGCGTCGGAGATCTCCCCGACCGTGGCCTTGGCCCGGGCGGCGTCGACGGCCAGGGCGAGCAGGTTGTCCTCCAGTCCGTTCCCGCGGGTGCCCTCGGCGGCGGCCCGGGCGGCGTCGGTCAACCGGGCCAGCGCGGCCTCGCAGGCGGCGGTGTCCCGCTCCTCGCGCAGCTCCCGCAGCCGCTGCACCTGCTGGGCCAGCACGTCGGCGTTGTCGACGCGCAGCACCTCGATGGCCTCGTCGGCGTCCACCCGGTACTTGTTGACCCCGATCACCGGCTGGCGGCCGGAGTCGATGCGGGCCTGGGTGCGGGCGGCGGCCTCCTCGATGCGCAGCTTGGGGATGCCGTCGCTGATCGCCTGCGCCATCCCGCCGTGCGCCGCGACCTCCTCGATGTGCGCCCACGCCTCGGCCGCCAGGTCGTGGGTCAGCTTCTCCACGTACGCCGACCCGCCCCACGGGTCGATGACCCGCGTCGTCCCGGACTCCTGCTGCAGCAGCAGCTGGGTGTTGCGGGCGATCCGGGCGGAGAAGTCCGTCGGCAGCGCGAGCGCCTCGTCCAGGGCGTTGGTGTGCAGCGACTGGGTGTGCCCCTGGGTGGCGGCCATCGCCTCCAGGCAGGTGCGGACGACGTTGTTGTAGACGTCCTGCGCGGTCAGCGACCAGCCCGAGGTCTGCGAGTGGGTGCGCAGCGACAGCGACTTGGGGTTGGTCGCGCCCTCCCGCTCCACCAGCTTGGCCCACAGCAGCCGCCCCGCCCGGAGCTTGGCGACCTCCATGAAGAAGTTCATCCCGATGCCCCAGAAGAAGCTCAACCGGGGCGCGAACGCGTCGACGTCCATCCCCGCCGCACGGCCGGCCTTCAGGTACTCCACGCCGTCGGCGAGGGTGTAGGCCAGCTCCAGGTCGGCCGTGGCCCCGGCCTCCTGGATGTGGTAGCCGGAGATGGAGATCGAGTTGAAGCGCGGCATCTTCTGCGACGTGTACGCGAAGATGTCGCTGATCACCTGCATCGAGGGCCCCGGGGGGTAGATGTAGGTGTTGCGGACCATGAACTCCTTGAGGATGTCGTTCTGGATGGTCCCGCTCAGCTGCTCGGGGGCCACCCCCTGCTCCTCCGCCGCGACGATGTAGAGCGCGAGCACCGGCAGCACGGCGCCGTTCATCGTCATCGACACGCTCATCCGGTCCAGCGGTATGCCGTCGAAGAGCTGGCGCATGTCGTAGATCGAGTCGATGGCCACCCCGGCCATGCCGACGTCGCCGGGCACCCGCGGGTGGTCGGAGTCGTAACCGCGGTGGGTGGGCAGGTCGAAGGCGACCGACAGGCCCTTCTGCCCGGCCGCCAGGTTGCGCCGGTAGAAGGCGTTGGACGCCGCAGCGGTGGAGAAGCCGGCGTACTGCCGCACGGTCCACGGCTGGGTCGTGTACATCGTCGGGTAGGGGCCGCGGCCGAAGGGCGGCAGACCCGGGTACCCGTCCAGGTGGTCGAGCCCAGCGAGGTCCTCGGCCGTCAGCAGCGGTGGGACCGCGATGCCCTCGGGCGTCTCCCACGCGGCCTCGCCGACCGACCGGCCGGTGTGCGCGGTGAACGCCGCCGCCCAGTCCGCAGCGGCGTCGGCCTGCGCGGGGACGCCGAGGTCCACGGACCCGAAGTCGGGGATGGTGCTCATGCCCGCGCTCCCAGCAGCTCGTCGAGGGTGGTGCCCAGCACCGCGACGGCGTCGCAGCCGGTGAACACGTGGCCGTCCACGCCGTCCACATCGGGGTCGGGCTTGCCGGCCAGCCACACCCGGGTCGCCCCGGCCGCGCGCAGCTCGGCGACCAAGCCGGCCGCGTCGGCGCGATCACGGTCGGACCCGCAGATGCAGGCGACCGTCGTCCCCGCGTCGGCGAAGCCGGAGGCGCCGTCCCCGGTGGGTGTCGCCAGGCCGCCGGCCTGGAAGAGGTTGCTCGCGAAGGACACCCGCGCGGTGTGCGCGGCGGGCTTGCCGATCGTGGCCAAGTACACGGCGGGGCGGGCGTCGGCGGCGTCGGCCCGGTCGCGCAGCGCCTCGAACGCCTCGGCGGCCCGCACCCGGGGCAGACCGCCTGGTCCCGGGGGCAGCACCTCGGCGGCCGGACGGCGGCGGGGCAGCCCCTCGGCGGGGTTCGGGAACTCGCTGACCCCGGTGATCGGGTCGCGGCGGGTGGCCAGGCGCGACGACCTGGCCTCCCACGCAGCGGCGACCCGGGCGTGCACCAGCCCCGAGGACAGCGCCGCGGCGTACCCGCCGGCGCGCTCGATCTCGGTGAACCAGTCCCAGGCCGCGTGGGCCAGGGCGTCGGTGAGCGACTCGACGTACCAGGAGCCCCCGGCGGGGTCCAGGACCCGCGCGAGGTGGGCCTCCTCGGTCAGCAGCGCCTGGGTGTTGCGGGCGATGCGGCGGGCGAAGGCGTCGGGGAGGCCGAGGGCTGCGTCGAAGGGGGTGACCGTGACCGCGTCCGCCCCGCCGACGCCGGCGGCGAAGCAGGCCACCGTGGTGCGCAACATGTTGACCCAGGGGTCCCGCCGCGTGGTCATCACCGAGGACGTGACGGCGTGCTGCCGCATGCCCCGGGCCTCGGCGGAGACACCGGCGACCTCGCCGACCCGGTCCCACAGACGGCGGGCGGCGCGCAGCATCGCGATGGTCGTGAACTGGTCGGCGGTGGCGGCGAACCGGAACTCCAGCTGGGTGGCCGCCTCGTCGAGGGACAGCCCGCCGTCGGTCAGCGCCCGGAGGTAGGCGACCCCCGCGGCGAGCGCACAGCCCAGCTCCTCGACGGCGGTGGCACCGGCGTCGTGCACCACGGTGGCGTCGACGACGACGGCTCGCAGGTCCCCGTGTGGCGCGGCCCGGCGGGCCAGCTCGGCGAGGCCTCCCAGGCTCTGCTCCTGCCCGGAGGTGGCGTGCACGCCCAGCGGGTCCAGGCCCAGCGAGCCACCGGGAGCCAGGTCGGTGCGGCCCTCGACCAGGTCCAGGAACGCCTCGGCGGCGGGCACCCCGCCCTGCAGGGTCACCGGCGCGAGGTCCAGCAGCACGTCGGTGAGCACCTCGCCCAGGGAGTCCACCGGGACCGCGCCGTCACCGAGCACCAGCCACAGGGAGGTGACGCCGTGTTCGAGGTCGGCGGCGACAGCCTCGCGGGTCGTCGCGACGTCGGGGTCGGCGTGCCGCTGCCGGACGTCCCAGCCGGCCGGGATGCCGCCGCCGGCGGCCTGCGCGTCGACGGCCGAGGGGGCCGGCCGGACGACCCGGCTGCCGCGCACGTACGGCGGTGCCCCGGGGACGCCGGTCGGGGGCAGGTCGGCGACGTCGGCCGCGCTGTACAGCGGGGCGACGTCGACGCCGGTGGCCACGGTGCGGCGCAGCGCGTCCTCCACCGGGTCGGGCAGCTCCTCCCGACCGGCCTTGCGCAGCACCCCGGCCACCGCCTCGCGCCACTGCTCGCGGGTGACCGCGGGGAAGCCCGCGGCCAGGGACAGCTGCGCCGGGGCGGCGGGCTCGGCGGGCACCTGGGCCGCGTCCATGGGGGACTCGGCCGTGGCGTCGTGGTCTGACTGGTGGCTCATCGTCGGGTCACCGGCTCTCGGGAGAAGCGTGTTGGCTTTGTACCGCAGGGGTCAGACAGAGCCCGACCGGGAGGGCGCAGGAGTGGCGGGGTTCACAGCGTCGGCGGCCAGGGCCGTCAGCGCCGTGCGGGCCAGCAGCCGGACGCCGACGCCGATCGCGCGCTCGTCCACGTCGAACGTGCCGCGGTGCAGGTCCAGGGGTTCACCGCCGCCGTGCGTGCCCAGCCGGGCCAGCGCGATCGGCAGCACCTCGGCGAACCAGCCGAAGTCCTCGCCGCCCATCGACTGCGGGGACAGGACGACGCCGTCCTGCCCGACGGTCTCCAGCGCGGCCGAGCGCAGCAGGGCGACCCCGCGCGGGTCGTTGACGACCGGCGGGACCCCGCGGACGTACTCGACGTCCACGGTGGCCCCGGAGGTCTCCGCGACCTGCCGGATCAACCGGCGCACCATCTCCTCCGCGGCGTCCCAGACCGTGCGGTCCAGCACCCGCACCGTGCCGCGCAGCATGCCGGTCTGCGGGATGGCGTTGGCGGCCACGCCCGAGCCGACCGCACCCCAGACGAGCGACATCCCGGCGCGGGGGTCCACCTGTCGGGACAGCAGGCCGGGCACCTCGGTGATCACCCGACCCAGGGCGTGCACCAGGTCGACGGTCAGCTGGGGCCGGGCGGTGTGCCCGCCGGGGCCGGTCAGCGTGACCTCCAGCCGGTCGCAGGCCGCGGTGATGGACCCGGTCCGCAGACCCACCCGGCCCACCGGGACCGAGGGGTCGCAGTGCAGCGCGAAGGCCCGGGTCGCCCCCTCCAGCACTCCGGAGGCCACCACCTCCAGTCCCCCGCCGGGCACCTGCTCCTCGGCCGGCTGGAACACGCAGCGCACCGTGCCGGGCAGCGCGTCGAGCTCGGCGAGTGCCTGCGCGACGCCGAGCAGCACCGTGGTGTGCACGTCGTGCCCGCAGGCGTGGCACATGCCCTCGCGGGTGGAGGCGTAGGGCACGTCCTTGAGGTCGGCCAGCGGCAGCGCGTCGATGTCGGCGCGCAGCACGACCACCGGTCCCCCGCGGCCGACGTCGCAGACCAGCCCGGTGCCGTTGGGCAGCCGGCGCGGGGTCAGCCCGACCTGGCGCAGCTGGCGCTCCAGGTAGGCCGTCGTCTCGTGCTCGACGAAGCCCAGCTCGGGGTGGGCGTGCAGGTGCCGCCGGACCCCGACCAGGTCCTCGTGGTGGGCCTCGACCCACCGGTCCACCGTGTCCTGGGCACTCACGCAGGCGCCCCCGGCAGGGCAGCCGGGTGCGGCAGGCCGTCGCGCAGCTCGGCCAGCAGGCTGTCCACGACCGGCTCGAGACGCCCGTCGTGGGCCTCGGCGACGGCACGCTGGCGCTGGTAGGACCCGCCGACCTCGATGACCCGCAGCACGTCGGTGAGCTCCTCGGTGCAGTCCAGCCGCCGCGCCGTGGGCATCAGCTCCTCGACCAGGTCGCGCAGCGCGTCCTTGACCGGCCGCACCGTGCCGCGCTCGTCGACGATGATCTCGGCGTCCAGGCCGTAGCGGGCCGCGCGCCACTTGTTCTCCCGCAGCACCCAGCTGGCCGGCACCGGCAGCGTGTAGCCGCGGTCGATCTCGCGGTCGAACTGCTCGACCAGGCACTGGCTGAGCGCGGCCACCGCACCGATCTCGTCGAGGGTCGGCAGGCCGTCGCAGATCCGCAGCTCGACGGTGCCGAAGTCCGGGTGCGGGCGGATGTCCCACCACACCTCGCGGACGCTCTCGATGGCGTGCGTGGAGATCAGCGTCTCCATGTAGCGCTCGAAGTCGTCCCAGCCCGAGAGCTGGTAGGGCAGCCCCGCCGTCGGCATGCCCTCGAACACCTTCGAGCGCGCGCTGGCCAGGCCGGTGTCGGCCCCGACCCAGTACGGCGAGGACGCCGACAGGGCCAGGAAGTGCGGCACGTACTGGGTCAGTGCGTTGACGATCGGGATGATCTTGTCCGGGGAACGGACGCCGACGTGCACGTGGACGCCGAAGATCTGCAGCCGGCGGGCCAGCCACTGCATCTTCTCGACCAGCTGGGTGTACCGCTCCTTGGGGCTGATCTGCTGGGTCTGCCAGTCGGTGATCGGGTGGGTGCCCGCGCACATGAGGCCGAGCCCGCGCCGGTCGGCCGCCTCGACGACCTCGGCCAGCGTGCCGGCGAGGTCGGCCTTGGCCTCGGCGACCGTGCCGCAGATGCCGGTGATGATCTCGATCGTCGACTGGAGCAGCTCGTGCTTGGCCTTGGGGTGCTCGTCGGCGTCAGCGGGCTTGAGCTCGGCGAGGATCTCGGTGGCGCCCGAGGTCAGCTGCCGGCTCTCGCGGTCGATGAGCTGCAACTCCCACTCGACCCCCAGGCTGGAGCGCTCGGAGGAGGTGAAGGGGATCTGCACGCGGCGAGTCTAGGGAGGGAACCCCGACCCCGCTGACCTACGACGCCGCGGTGGCCAGGCTGGGACGGACGTGGGCCCAGCGCTCCGCGGGCACCTTGCTCTGCACGTGGGCAGCGGCAGCGGCGGTCGCCTTGGACCCGAAGGAGTCCTGGTCGATGCGGAACATGCACGCGTTGCGGCCGATGACGACCAGTCCGCCACCGTCGAGCACCTTGCCTGCCCCGTCCCTGGCGGGCTCTTGGCGGTACACGCTGTCCAGCGCGGCCCAGGGGACGAAGTGGACGTCACCGTCCTCGTCGACGTGACCGACCCCGTCGTCGGCGAGGACGAACCGCCGCTTCTTGGCCGCCCCCGGCAGGACCCGGACGAGCGCTGACGGGCGGAGGGTGCGGCCGCTCGGCACGTCGCTGCTCCAGCCGCAGGCACGCCAGCGGTCCAGGCCGGGCAGGCCCGCGAACTCCGACCACTCCGGGACCTGGAGCAGGGCCGAGGCCCACACCGCGCGCGCGGCGTCGCGCACCATGTCGACGGTGACGCCGGCGTAAGCGACCTGGATGTCGGTGTTGGAGGTGTGGACGAGACCCAGGAGCTCGCTGACCGCGGCGTCGATGAGGTCCCCCAGCAGCAGGTCGTCCTCGTCGGCGTCCTCGAGTTCCTGCTGGGTCCCCTCGACCACGTGCGCCAGCTCGTCGGGGCTGGGACCGGCCTGGCACAGGGCGCGCCACTGCTCCCACAGGATGGTGGCCACGGCCCCCTCCTGGCCCTCCCGCGCGTCGACCGCCAGGACGATCTCCCGACGGCCCCGGTCGACGTCCTGGGTGACGATGCCCGACGAGTAGCTGAGGCCCCTCTCCGTGCGCGCCACGTCCTGGACGCGCTCGCGCACGACGTCGAGCGCCACCCGCAGCGCCGGGTCCCACGGGCCCGTGGACGTCACCATCAGGCCGACGCCCGCCGCCCAGCTCTTGCCCCAGGCGGCGCCGTGCTGCTCGCGCGCCGCAACCGCGTCGTGGACCGGCCGGGGCCCGCGCGGGAGGTCCAGTCGCAGACCCTCGGGCAGCTCGCCGTGACAGACCAGGACCGCGTTCTCCGCGACGAACCACCGGCGGGCGTGGGCCGTGATCGTGTCGTCGGACAGGTACTGGGGCCCCGGGCCCCCGGGGTAGGCGACGCCGAGACCGCTCAGCCCGTAGCGCTGGGCGAACATGCTCTCCACGAAACCGCCGACGCCGGAGCAGTCCTCGGCCTGCAGCACCCCGATCTCGGCATCGGCGCGCGCCAACGACAGCTCCCGCAGACCCGTGCAGACACCCTCGATGAAGGCAGCCACCGCCGCGGGGCGCCCCGTGGCGTGGAAGTGCGTCGAGTCGACCGTCGTCATGCCGTTCCGCTGGAGGTTGCTCTTGGGCAGGGTCCCCATGACGAGGTGCTCGACCAGGTGGGTCACCTCGCGCGTCGCGAAGGTCTCGTCCCGGACCCCCACGCCGAAGACGAGTGCCATGGTCGTACGCCGGGCACCCGGCAGGTGGAGGACCCGGACGCCGTCGATCTCGATGCGCTGCACGGCGAGATGATGTGTGTCCCGGCCGTCGGGGGCAACGAGGTCGGCCTCGGGGGGCCGGCGTGTCGACCCCACCGGACCCCGACGCAGGGGTCCGTTCTGTCGCCCCCCTCGGCTAGCGTCGTCGTCGTGAGTCAGACGCCTGCCCAGACCTCCCCCACCGATCCCGCCGCGCTGGCCGCCCGCGCCGCCGACGACCTCGTCGCCGCCCTGGGCGGGCAGCACGACGTCGCCGTCGTCATGGGGTCGGGCTGGGCGCCGGCCGCCGACGCGTTCGGGCCGGCCGAGGCCAGCGTCGCGATCGGCGAGCTGCCGGGCTTCGCGGCACCGACGGTGACCGGGCACGGCGGGGAGATCCGCTCGGTCCGGGTCGGGGACACCCGCGTGCTGCTCTTCCTGGGCCGCACCCACCTCTACGAGGGACGCGGCGTCGAGCCCGTGGTGCACGGCATCCGGACGGCGGCCGCCGCCGGCGTGCGCACCGTGGTGCTGACCAACGCCGCGGGCGGTCTCTCCCCCGACCACACCGTCGGCCAGGCGGTGCTGATCAGCGACCACCTCAACCTGACCGCCCGCTCCCCGTTGGTGGGGGCGACCTTCGTCGACCTCACCGACCTCTACGCCAAGCGGCTGCGGGCACTGGCCCAGGAGATCGACCCCTCCCTCGTCGAGGGCGTCTACGCGGCCCTGCCCGGCCCGCACTTCGAGACCCCCGCCGAGATCCGGATGCTCACCACGATGGGCGCCGACCTGGTCGGCATGTCCACCGCACTGGAGGCCATCGCCGCCCGGGCCGCCGGCGTCGAGGTGTTCGGCCTGTCCATGGTCACCAACGCCGCCGCCGGCATCACCGGCGAGGCGCTGGACCACGTCGAGGTGCTGGAGGCCGGCAAGGCCGCCGCCGGGCGCCTGGGCGAGTTCCTGGTCGAGTTCATCGGCCGGCTGCCGCAGCAGGTGCAGGCATGAGCGGCCCCGTCCTGCTGACCGGCGCCGCCGGGTACATCGGCACCCTGCTGCGCGGCGGGCTGCCCGAGCGCGGGCACGCGCTGCGCTGCCTGGACGTCGTCCCGGTGACCGACACCCGGCCCGGCGAGGAGCACCTCGTCGCCGACGCCACCGACCTGGCTGCAGTGACCGCGGCCGCGCAGGGGGCCAGCGCGGTCGTGCACATGGCCGGCATCTCCACCGAGTCCACCTGGGAGGCGATCGCGCACGCCAACATCGACGGCACGTACGTGGCCCTCGAAGCCGCCCGGCTGGCCGGGGTGCCACGGGTCGTGCTGGCCAGCAGCAATCACGCCACCGGGATGTCGCCCCGGGTCGAGAACGCCCAGACCGACGCCCAGCCACGACCGGACACCTACTACGGGGTGTCCAAGGTGGCCATGGAGGCGCTCGGCTCGCTGTACGTCGACCGCTACGGCCTGGACGTCGTCTGCCTGCGGATCGGGTCGGCGCTGCCCGAGCCCCGCGCGCCGCGGCACCTGTCGACCTGGCTGTCCCCCGAGGACACCGTCGGCCTCGTCGACGCCGCCCTCACCGCACCCAGCCCCGGCTTCGCGGTCGTGTGGGGCGTGTCGGCCAACACCCGCAACTGGTGGGACCTGAGCTCGGCCCGCGCACTGGGTTACGAGTCCGTCGACGACGCCGAGATCTACGCCGAGGCGATCACCAGCGCGTACGGCGAGCCCACCCCGGGCACCGTCGAGCACGACCGGCTCGGTGGCGAGTTCGCCGGACCGGACTTCGCGATCGACGCGGTGACCGCCCGCGCCCAGCAGGCCGACCCGTCGTGACCGCGGGCGCCGGCCGGCCGGACCTCGACGCCGTCGCGCGCTGGGTCGCCGACGACCCGCATGCCGGTGACCGGGCCGAGCTGCAGCAGCTGCTCGACCGGACGGCCGCCGGGGACGACGCGGCCGCCGAGGACCTGGCCCAGCGCTTCGCCGGCACGCTGACCTTCGGGACCGCGGGGCTGCGTGGGCCACTGCGGGCCGGGCCGGCCGGCATGAACGCCGCCGTCGTGGCGCGGGCCGCCGCCGGCCTCGGCGCCCACCTGGCAGCGGAGGGGCTGGCCGGGCGCGGGATCGTGATCGGGTACGACGCACGGCACCGCTCCGACGAGTTCGCCCGGGTCAGCGCTCAGGTGCTGGCCGGCGCCGGGTTCGCCGTCCAGGTGCTGCCGCGGCCGCTGCCGACCCCGGTGCTGGCCTACGCGGTCCGGCACCTGGGCGCGGTCGCCGGGGTGATGGTCACCGCCAGCCACAACCCGCCACAGGACAACGGCTACAAGGTCTACCTCGGTGACGGCGCCCAGCTCGTGCCGCCCGCCGACCGGCAGATCGAGGCGGCCATCGGCTCCGTCGGCGCCGCCCGCGACCTGCCCCGCAGCGACGAGTGGACCACCCTGGACGACGACGTCGAGGCCGACTACGTGGCCGCCGTGGTGCACGCCCTGCAGCCCGACCGGGTCGACGCGCAGGCCCGCCGCCGGCTGGTCGTCGCGTACACGGCCATGCACGGCGTGGGGACGACGACCACCCGCAGCGTCTTCGCCGCGGCCGGGTTCTCCGCCCTGCACGCGGTGCCCGAGCAGGAGCACCCCGACCCGGACTTCCCGACCGTGTCCTTCCCCAACCCGGAGGAGCCCGGCGCCGTCGACCTGCTCACCGCGCTCGCCGACCGGGTGGGCGCGGACGTGGCGATCGCCGAGGACCCCGACGCCGACCGGTGCTCGGTGGTCTGCGGAGGACGCCAGCTCACCGGCGACGAGGTCGGCGCGCTGCTGGCGGACTGGCTGCTGCGCCGCGGGGTCACCGGCACCTACGCCGCCTCGCTGGTCAGCGGCTCCCTGCTGGCCGAGCTGACCGCCGCGCACGGGCAGCCCTCGGAGCGCACCCCGACCGGCTTCAAGTGGATCATCCGGGCCGGCTCGTCGCAGGCGCCGCTGGTCTACGGCTACGAGGAGGCGCTGGGTTACGCGGTGAGCCCCGGCGTGGCCCGGGACAAGGACGGGGTGTCCGCCGCACTGGCCGTCGCCCTGCTCGCGGCCGAGCTGGCCACGACGGGGCGCACGCTCACCGACCGGCTCGACGAGATCGCCGTCGAGCACGGCCTGTTCGCCACCGGCCAGCTGTCGGTCCGGGTCGAGGACCTGGCCGTCATCTCCGACGCCATGGCCCGGCTCCGGGCGCAGCCGCCGGCGACCCTGCTGGACTGCGCCGTCACCGTCGAGGACCTCGCCCGGGCGGAGACTCCGCTGGACGCGGTGCGGCTGACCGGCGACGGGGTGCGGGTCGTCGTCCGGCCCAGTGGCACCGAGCCCAAGCTCAAGGCCTACCTGGAGTCCGTCGTCCCGGTGCCGGACGCGGCCGGGGTGGCTGCCGCCCGCGCCCGCGGACAGGTCGACCTGGACCGGCTGCGCACGGAGATGTCCACCGCTCTGGGTCTCTGACCGCGCCGGAGACGACCGCGCCAGCGACGACCGCCCGGAGACGACCGAGGGGGCGCACCGGGACGGTGCGCCCCCTCAGGGCTCGAACGGGTGTGCCCGTCGGCTCAGCGCCAGTCCGACGGCGGGTAGTCCGGCGCCCGGTCCTGCGGGCCCGGGGTCCAGGACCCCGGCTGTGACGCCTGCGGCGGCGCGCCCCAGCCCGACTGGGCTCCCGGGGACTGCGGGCCCGGCTGCGCACCCCACGACTGCGCACCCCACGTCTGGGCACCCCACGGCTGCCCGTCCGGCCCTGCTGTGCCGTCGACGGGCGGGCCGTAGCGGTTGGGCCCCGGCTGGCCGGGGACGATGCCGCAGATCCCCAGCAGCGCCAGCTGCCCGAACACCGGCAGCACGTTGAGCAGCAGCCACCACGCCGACCGGCCCTGGTCGTGCAGCCGGGTGACCTGCGAGGCGATCGAGGGCACGACCGTCAACAGGCCCACGCCGGTGACGAACGGCCCGTACTCGATGGCCAGGGCCGCCTGGGAGTCCGCAGTGGCCACGTCCAGCGAGGTGTAGCCGAAGGACACGTCCACCGCGAGCGCCAGCGCGCTGAGCAGGAAGAACGGCAGCACGTAGTGCAACCAGAACACCCGACGGGTGATCCGGCCGCGCGGCACGTACCAGTTCAGGAAGTCCACGGTGTCCCCGTTCGTCGTGCGCGTGAGTGCCAGGACGACGGTAGCGCCCCGGGAGGCGCTTCAGCCGACGGTCTGCCGGCTGCCCGCCTCGATGGCCCGCTCGGCCGCGGCGAGCACCCGGACCTGCTCCGCCCCGAACGCGGCGTCGCACGGGTGTGCCCCGCCGGTCAGCGCGGCGGCCATCAGCTCGTCCACGGCGACCGCGTGCGCCTCACCCGCCGTGGCGCCGTCCTCGGGCAGCAGCACCAGGCGGCCGGCGTCACCGTGCACCCAGAAGTCCTCCCCGGCCGACAGCGTCGACGCCGTGGCCGACAGGGTGACCGTGCTGGTCGGCCCGGCCTCGTGCTCGAAGACGACGCTGACCGTGCCGTCGGCGGCGCGGGCGCCCTGCGCGGCGACGACCGGGCCCAGCGTCGGGGTCAGCAGCGACAACGCGTGCGGACCCAGGTCCCACAGCGGCGCACCCGGCTCGGCCCGCCAGACCGAGCCGCGGAACGGGCTGTCGGCGGCGAAGGTGCTGGCCAGCCAGGTCACCTGGCCGCCCACCAGCGACATCCGGGAGGCCTGGTCCAGCCAGGTGTGCGTCGAGGTGCGGAAGCGGTAGGTCACGAAGACCACCGAGGCGACCCCGGCCGCGGCCGTGGCCGCGACGACCCGGTCGGCGTCGGCGACCGACAGGGCGACCGGCTTCTCCAGCAGCACGTGGCAGCCGGCCTCGGCGGCCCGGACGGCCAGGTCGGGCTGCACCGAGGGCGGCACCGAGATGCTGACGGCGTCCACGTCGGCCAGCAGGGCGTCCAGGTCGTCGGTGCCGGGCACGTCGTACTCGGCGCCCAGCGCCTGCGCCTTGGCCGCGTCCCGGCCCCAGACGCCGACCAGCTCGGCCTGCGGGTGGGCGTGGAGCGACGCGGCGTGGACCGTGTTGGCCCAGAACCCGCTGCCCAGGACGGCGAAGCGCATCAGACGGCGCCGAACTGGCGGTCGCCGGCGTCGCCCAGGCCCGGGACGATGTAGGCGTTGGAGTTGAGCTCGGAGTCGATGCTGGCGGTGAAGACCCGCAACGGCAGCCCGGACTCCTCGAGCCGGGCGATGCCCTCGGGGGCGGCCAGCGCGCACAGCACGGTGATCGAGGTGCAGCCGCGCTCGGTGAGCAGCGTGCAGCAGTGCACCAGTGAGCCACCGGTGGCCAGCATCGGGTCCAACACGAAGACCTCCCGGTCGACGAGGGACTCCGGCAGCGAGGCCATGTAGGCCTCGGGCTGGAAGGTGACCTCGTTGCGGGCCAGCCCGACGAAGCCCATCTGGGACTCCGGCAGCAGGGAGTGCGCGGTGTCGGCCATGCCCAGGCCCGCCCGCAGCACCGGCACGATCAGCGGCGGGGCGGCCAGCCGGTAGCCGGTCGTCGTCGTCACCGGGGTGGTGATCTCGTACTCCTCGACCGCCAGCTCCCGGGTGGCCTCGAAGACCAGGAGCTCGGTGAGGTCCCGCAGCGCGGCGCGGAACGCGGCGTTGTCGGTGCGCTCGTCGCGCATCCGGGTCAGGCGGGCACGGGCGATCGGGTGGTCCACGACGGTGAGCTGCACGGCGGCCACCGTAACGGCAGGCGCCCGTGCTGTCGGTGGTGTCGGGGATGATGACGGGCGTGACACCCACCGGCAGCACTGCACTGGACCCCGCCGCACCGGGCGCCGTCGCCGCGCCGGGCGCCCCGCGGACCCTGGACGCCTACGCCGACGTCACCCGGTCCGACGCCGCCTTCCGTGCCTTCCTGCACGGGTTGCCGGGCGTCGACCAGGTCGGCGCCGAGGCCCGGGCCGCGCAGCTGGGCACCCGCTCGATCAAGACGACGGCGAAGGCCTGGGCGATCGACACCGCCATCTCGATGGTCGACCTGACCACGCTGGAGGGCGCGGACACCCCGGGGAAGGTGCGCGCGCTGGCCACCAAGGCCCGCCGTCCCGACGCCACCGACCCCGACTGCCCGCCCGTCGCCGCGGTCTGCGTCTACGGCGACCTCGCCGGGGTGGCCACCGAGGCGCTGGCCGGCAGCGGGATCCACACCGCCGCCGTCGCCACCGCGTTCCCCTCCGGCCGGGCCAGCCGGGCGGTGAAGCTGGCCGACGTCCGCGACGCCGTGGCCAACGGCGCCGACGAGATCGACATGGTCATCGACCGCGGCGCCTTCCTGGCCGGCCGCTACCTCGACGTGTTCGAGGAGGTCGTGGCCGTCAAGGAGGCCTGCGGAAGCGCGCACCTCAAGGTGATCCTGGAGACCGGCGAGCTGCGCACCTACGACGCGGTCCGCCGCGCCTCGTGGCTGGCCATGCTCGCCGGCGGGGACTTCATCAAGACCTCCACCGGCAAGGTCTCCCCCGCCGCCACCCTGCCGGTCTGCCTGGTGATGCTCGAGGCGGTCCGCGACTTCCGCGCCGCGACCGGGGTGCAGATCGGCGTCAAGCCCGCCGGCGGCATCAAGACCACCAAGGACGCCGTCAAGCACCTGGTGATGATCAACGAGGTCGTCGGGCCGGACTGGCTGTCGCCGGACTGGTTCCGCTTCGGCGCCTCCAGCCTCCTCAACGACCTGCTCCTGCAGCGCCAGAAGCTCCGCACCGGCCACTACTCCGGCCCCGACCACGTGAGCGTCGACTGATGAGCCCCTTCGAGTACGCCCCCGCCCCCGAGTCCCGCTCGATCGTGGACCTGCAGCCCAGCTACGGCCTGTTCGTCGACGGCGAGTTCACCCCCGGCCAGGGCACCCCCCTGACGACGGTCAACCCGGCGACCGAGGAGGTGCTCAGCGAGATCGCCGTGGGCACCGACGCCGACGTCGACCGCGCGGTCCGCGCCGCCCGCCGTGCCTTCACCCGGGTCTGGGGCCCGATGCGCCCGGCCGACCGCGGCAAGTACCTGTTCCGCATCGCCCGGCTGCTGCAGGAGCGGGCCCGGGAGTTCGCGGTCCTGGAGACCCTGGACAACGGCAAGCCGATCACCGAGTCCCGCGATGTCGACGTGCCCCTGGCCGCCGCGCACTTCTTCTACCACGCAGGGTGGGCCGACAAGCTCGACCACGTGGGCCTGGGCGCAGCCCCCCGTCCGCACGGTGTGGCCGGTCAGGTCATCCCGTGGAACTTCCCGCTGATGATGCTGGCCTGGAAGGTCGCCCCGGCCCTCGCGGCGGGCAACACCGTCGTCCTCAAGCCGGCCGAGACCACCCCGCTGACCGCGCTGCTGTTCGCCGAGGTCTGCCAGCAGGCCGACCTGCCCCCGGGCGTGGTCAACATCGTGACCGGCGCCGGGGACACCGGCCGGGCGGTCGTCGAGCACCCGGACGTGGACAAGGTCGCCTTCACCGGCTCGACCGAGGTGGGCAAGCAGATCGCCCGCGCCGTCGCCGGCACCTCCAAGGTGCTCACCCTGGAGCTGGGCGGCAAGGCCGCCAACATCGTCTTCGACGACGCGCCGATCGACCAGGCCGTCGAGGGCATCGTCCGCGGCATCTTCTTCAACCAGGGCCACGTCTGCTGCGCCGGCTCCCGGCTGCTGGTGCAGGAGTCGGTGCACGACGAGGTGATCGCCTCGCTGCAACGCCGCATCGGCACGCTGCGGGTCGGCGACCCGCTGGACAAGAACACCGACGTCGGGGCGATCAACTCCGCCGAACAGCTCGCCCGCATCAGGGAGCTCGTGGGCATCGGCGAGGCCGAGGGCGCGCACCCCTGGCAGCCCGCCGGCGAGCTGCCCGACCGCGGCTTCTGGTTCAAGCCGACTGTCTTCACCGACGTCTCCCCCGCCCACCGGATCGCCCGCGACGAGGTGTTCGGCCCGGTGCTGTCGGTGCTGACCTTCCGGACGCCGGACGAGGCGGTCGCCAAGGCCAACAACTCCACCTACGGGCTGTCGGCCGGCATCTGGTCGGAGAAGGGCTCGCGGATCCTGTCGATCGCGAACCAGCTCCGGGCCGGCGTGGTGTGGGCCAACACGTTCAACCAGTTCGACCCGACGTCGCCCTTCGGTGGCTACAAGCAGTCCGGCTACGGACGCGAGGGCGGCCGCCTGGGCCTGCGCGCGTACCTGAAGGAGTCCTGATGCCCGAGCGCCTCGAGGTCCGCAAGACCTACAAGCTCTACCTGGGCGGGAAGTTCCCCCGCTCGGAGTCCGGCCGCACCTACGAGGTCACCGACAGCCGCGGCCGGTTCGTCGCCAACGCCGCCTGGGCCTCCCGCAAGGACGCCCGGGACGCCGTCGTCGCCGCCCGCGGGGCCTTCGCCGGCTGGTCGGGTGCCACCGCCTACAACCGCGGCCAGGTGCTCTACCGGGTCGCCGAGGTGATGGAGGGCCGCGCGGCCCAGTTCGCCGACGAGGTCGCGGCCGGCGAGGGCCTGTCGGCGACCAAGGCCCGGGCCGCCGTCGACGCCGCGATCGACCGCTGGGTCTGGTACGCCGGGTGGACCGACAAGCTGGCCTCGGTGCTGGGCGGCACCAACCCGGTCGCCGGCCCCTACTTCGACTTCTCGCTGGTCGAGCCCACCGGCGTCGTCGCCGTGCTGGCGCCGCAGCGGTCCTCGCTGCTGGGGCTGGTCAGCGTGGTCGCCCCGGTCCTGGCCACCGGCTGCACCGCGGTGGTGGTCAGCTCGAAGGAGCGCCCGCTGCCGGCGATCACCCTGGGCGAGGTGCTGGCCACCTCCGACGTCCCCGGGGGCGTGGTCAACCTGCTCACCGGGGACGCCGCCGAGATCGGCCCGTGGCTGGCCGAGCACGCCGACGTCGACGGCATCGACCTGGCGGGCTCCGGGACGACGGCGATGGAGCTGGAGCGCTCGGCGGCGGGCACGCTCAAGCGGGTGCTGCGCACCACCGCCGAAGAGCCCGACTGGACCGCCGACCCCGGCCTGTCCCGGATGACCCCGTTCCTGGAGACCAAGACGGTCTGGCACCCGATCGGCCTCTGAACCCGTCTCCTCGCGCCTCCCCGAGTGGGGCCCCACCCCCAGTGGGTGGCTCAGCCTCCTGACGGGTGGCTCAGCCTCCTGACGGGCGGTTCAGCCTCCTGCTGAGCGGCTCAGCCACCCCACGGGTGGCTGAGCCGCTGCGGACGGTGGCTGGACCACCTGGCAGGGGCATGAGCCACCGTCGACGGTGGCTGGACCACCTGCTGGGCGGCTCAGCCACCCAGCGAGGGAAGAGGCGGGCGGGGCGTTGCGGCGCGTGGGGGACGGTGGTGCCGCGCGGGCCGGCTCAGCGGTCGCGGAGGAGCTGCTCCAGCAGCGCCTGCAGCGGGGCGGTGTCCGGGCGGCCGGACAGGCCGGCCAGGCCCTCCAGGTACAGCCCGTCACCGACCAGTCGGACCAGCCTCGCCAGGACCGGGTCGGGGATCCGGTGCTCGAGGGCGGCGGTCCAGGCCCGGTCGGCGTCGGCGAGGGCGGCCCGGGCCGGGGTGAGACCGGCGCCGGCCAGCCGGAGCGCGGCCTGGTAGGTCCGGGTGAGCGGCCCCTGCGCGTCCTCCGCCGAGGAGGTCAGCCAGTAGGCGACGGCGCCCTCGGGCGCGGCGAGCAGAGCCTGGACGTCGGCCTCCACGAAGACCCGGAGCCGTTCGCCAACGCCCTCGACGAGGGCCTCCTTGCTCGGGAAGTGGTAGAGCAGGCCACCCTTGGACACCCCGGCTGCCGAGGCCACGGCGTCCAGCGTCACGGCGGCGCCCCCGCCGTCGACGAGCAGGGTCTCGTAGGCGTCGAGCACGCGGTCACGGTTCGAGGGACGGGGCACGGATCGTTACTGTACCGTCTGGACGGTACAAGCCTGCACCGAGTGAACGCGTCGAGCGAACGAGGACCCATGAGCACCGCCACGGTCGGCACCCCGGCCACCAGCACCCCCCGCGCCGGACGACGGGAGTGGCTCGGCCTCGCCGTGCTGATGCTCCCGGTCCTGCTCGTCTCCGTGGACGGCACGGTGCTGACCTTCGCCGTCCCCTCGATCACCCGGGCGCTGGTGCCCAGCGGAACCGAGCTGCTGTGGGCCGTGGACGTCTACCCGCTGGTGCTCGCCGGCCTGCTCATCACCGCCGGCACGCTGGGCGACCGGTTCGGCCGCCGGCGGATGCTGCTGATCGGCGCCGCCGGGTTCGGCATCGCCTCGGTGCTGGCCGCCTACGCCCCCGACATCCGCTGGCTGATCGCCGCCCGCGCCCTGCAGGGCCTGTTCGGGGCGGCGCTGATGCCCTCGACGCTGTCCCTGCTGCGCAACCTGTTCCTGGACCGGCAGCAGCGGCGGCTGGCCATCGCCGTCTGGGCGGCCGGGTTCTCCGGCGGCGCGGCCCTGGGCCCGATCCTGGGTGGCTACCTGCTCGAGCACTACTGGTGGGGCTCGGTCTTCCTGGTCAACGTGCCCGTGCTCGCCGCGCTGCTCGTCGTCGGCCCGCTGCTGCTGCCCGAGTCCCGGGACCCCTCCCCCGGACGGCTGGACCTGGTCAGCGTCGGGCTCTCGCTCACCACGATGCTGCCCGTCGTCTACGCCATCAAGACCCTGGCCACCGGCGAGGTGTCGGTGACCAGCGTGGGTGCGGCGGTCCTCGGCGTCGCCAGCGGGATCACCTTCGTCCGCCGCCAGCTCACCCACCGCGACCCGCTGATGGACCTGCGCCTGTTCCGCTCCCGGGTGGTCAGCGCCGCGATCAGCGCCAACCTGCTGAGCATCGCCGCGCTCACCGGCCTGCTGCTCATCACCTCGCAGTACCTGCAGCTCGTGCTGGACGTCAGCCCGCTGGACGCCGGCCTGCTGCTGGTCCCCGGCCTGGTCGCCTCGGTGCTCGCCGGGCTGGCCGCCGTCCCGCTGGCCAAGGTCGTCCCGGTGCGCTGGCTGGTCGTCACCGGGCTGCTGCTCGGGGTCGCCGGCTACGTCGTCGCCACCCGGCTGGGCCCGGACTCCGACGTCGCCGTCGTCGTGCTGGCCTTCGGCCTCGTCGCGGCCGGTGCCGGGCTGTCGGAGACCCTCACCAACGACGCGATCCTCACCGCCGCGCCGCCCGAGCGCGCCGGGCAGGCCAGCGCGGTCAGCGAGACCGCGTACGAACTGGGCACCGGGCTCGGCGTCGCGGTCCTGGGCAGCGTGCTCGGCGCGGTCTACACCGCCCGGCTCGTCCTGCCCGCGGGCGTGGACGGCGCGGACGCCACCGCGGCCGGGACGCTCGGCGGCGCCGTCGACGTCGCCGACCGCCTGCCGGGCGACACCGCAGCCGCCCTGACGGCCAGCGCGCAGGACGCCTTCAGCGCCGGGATGGACGCCGCGGCCGGCATCGGGGCGGTCGTGATGGTGGGCGCCGTCGTCCTCGTGGCGACCGTCTGGCGGGCGGACCGGACACCGCAGGACGACCCGCGGGGCTGATCACAGCCGGACACGGCAGGATGGGCCCGTGGCCAGGCCCAGCATCGTCCCGATCGCCCTCACCCTCGACGACCGCACCGGCTACACGCTGTGGGCTCCCCCGTGGGAGGAGGACGGCGAGGAGTGGCAGGCGTTCCTCGGCGGCACCGAGGGCGACACCTCCGTGGTGCACCTGTTCCCCTCCCCGGCCGCCCTCGCCGACTTCTGCCGCAGCCGCACCGACCACGACCTGGCCGACCACCCCGTGTGGCCGGTCGTGGCCGGGCTGGACGCCGCGGACCTCACGCCCGACGACGACCACCGCTACGACCTCGACGGCGTCTACGACGTCCTGGCCGAGAACCCCGACCGGTGGGCCGTCGAGGAGCTGGCCGCGACGTTCGAGATCGTCGGCCGGCTGGCCGAGGTCTGCGACACCGCCCCCGACGAGGACGAGGACGACGACGCGGACGACGACGAGACCGCGTTCGAGTCCGTCGCCGAGCTGATGGCCAAGCCCGAGGTCGCGATGCTCGGGCTCGGCATCGACGCGTTCGTCGGCCGGGCCGGCGAGGACGCCTGGATCTCCCTGGGCGGCGCCGTCGACGAGCTGTTCGAGGACGTCGTCGAGGAGCTCGACGAGCACCTGGACTGGACCGGCGCGGGCACCACCGACGCGGACTCCTACCCCTCGGCCAGCGAAGAGGCCGAGACCGTCGTCGGGGACGCCGAGACCGAGACCGACGACGATGACGACGATGACGACGACGCCACCCCGGCGCGGGCGACCGACCGGGTGCCCGCCGGTTCCACGGCGGCTCCCGTCGAGACCGTCACCCCCACCAGCGAGATCCGCAGCGCCAGCCGGCTCACCGCCTCCCCGGCCGCCGTCGCCGCGGCCCAGGAGTTCTGGGAGGCCGTCGGCATCCTGCCCGTCGAGGTCGTCGTCCCCGAGGGCGCCGGGCTGACCCTGCGCTGCTACGTCGAGGACGAGGCCCGCTTCCTGGGCCGGGACGGCGAGGTCTTCCTCTTCGGCACCCCGGTCGAGCTGGCCGCCTTCATCGCCGGCGACGAGACCCACGACCTCACCGAGATCGCGTCCTGGGCCGAGGTGGCCGACACCGACACCCTGCCGTTGCCTGCCGACCAGGACCGCTACGACCTCACCGAGCTGGCCGAGGTCCTCTCCGAGGTCGCCGACGGTGCTGCCGGGCTGGTCGACCACGGCGTCCTCACCCAGCCCGTCGAGGGCGTGCGAGACCTGGCCGAGTACGCCGGTCTGGCGCGGGTCGAGGAACTGCTGGGATCGGGGACCCCGCTGGGCCAGGCGGTGGCCCGCAGCGAGCGCGAGCCGCAGGCCGCCTTGCGCGCCGAGGACGCCGCCGCCCTGACCGGGCCGTGGGACGACGTGGTCGCCGAGGTCAGCGGGGCCCTGGTCTTCCGCGACTGAGAGAGGACCCGGCTGCCCCCCGCGACGTGCTCCGCGCGCCGCGGGACCCTGCAGCCGGGCCGTTGCGGCTCTGCTGGACGACGAACGGCCGGTCCCCTCCGAGGAGGGGACCGGCCGTCAGCCGTGCGTCAGGTCAGTACGAGCGGGCCGGGCGCGGGGGGCGCCCACCCTGGCCGCCACCGGTGGGGCGGGCGCCGGGCGAACGGCGGTCCCCGTAGGTGGGCCGGTCACCGGCCGGGCGGGCCGGACGGTCACCGTAGGAGGGCCGGTCACCGGCCGGGCGGGCCGGACGGTCACCGTAGGAGGGGCGGTCGCCGGCCGGGCGGGCGGGACGGTCGCCGAAGCCCTCGCGACGGGGACGACGGTCGCCGCCACCCTCGCGACGCGGGCGCCCCGAGGACGAGCCGCCCCGCGAGGGACGGACCGGACGCTCGACGGGCTCCACGTGCACACCGGAGGCGACGAGCTCGGCGATCGGGGCGTCGCCCGGACGGATCCGGGACACGTCGGTGTTCACCGCGGCCTGGCGGAAGCGGCGCTTGGCCTGGCCCACCTGGTCGGGCAGCAGCAGCGAGACGACGACACCCGCGGCACCGGCGCGCGCGGTGCGGCCGGAGCGGTGCAGGTAGGTCTTGTGGTCTGCCGGCGGGTCGTAGTGCAGGACCAGCGACACGTCGTCGACGTGGATGCCGCGAGCGGCGACGTCGGTGGCGACCAGGACCGGCGAGCGGGCGTCGGTGAACGCCTCGAGCGCACGGCGACGGGCCGACTGCGGCAGACCGCCGTGGATCGGCTCGGCCTTGATGCCGACCTGCTGCAGGTTGTCGGCGAGCCGGTCGGCGCCGTGCTGGGTGCGCACGAAGATGATCGTGCGGCCCGGGCGGGCGGCGAGCTGCTCGGTGACCCGCAGGCGGTCCGGGAAGGACACGCTGTAGGCGCGGTGCTCGGCCGGCGGCGCGGAGTCCGCGGCGGTGACGACCGAGTGGCGGGCCGGGTCCTTGAGGTAGCGGCGGACCAGGCTGTCGACCTCACCGTCGAGGGTCGCGGAGAACAGCAGCCGCTGACCGTCGGTGCGGGTCTGGTCGAGCAGCTCCTTGACCACGGGCAGGAAGCCCAGGTCGGACATGAAGTCCGCCTCGTCGATGATCGAGATCTCGACGTCGGCCAGGGAGCACTCGCCCTGGTTGATCAGGTCCTGCAGCCGGCCCGGCGTCGCGATGACGACGTCGACACCGCGGCGCAGCTGCTGGATCTGGCGGTACATCGAGGCACCGCCGTACACCGCAGCGAGCTGGACACCGTTGGACTGGCCCAGGGGGGCCAGCGCGTCGTGCACCTGCTGGGCGAGCTCGCGGGTCGGGACGAGCACGAGGCCACGCGGGGCGCGGCGGCCGTGCTGGACGTCCTGGCCGAGGCGGTGCAGCAGGGGCAGACCGAAGGCCAGCGTCTTGCCGGAACCGGTGGCGGCCTTGCCGAGCACGTCGCGGCCGGCCATGGCGTCGGGCAGCGCCGACGTCTGGATGGCGAAGGGGTGCCGGATGCCCTTGCGCTCCAGCGCGGTGACCAGCTGCTGCTGGAGACCGAGCTCGGCGAAGGAGGGTCCGGTGGGCTCGGGGGCCGCCTCGACCACGGGGGTCTCGGTGACGGCCTCGGCGGCCTCAGGGGTGGTGGTGCTGGTGTCGACAGAGTCGAACGAGGACAAGCGGGAACTCCGATACAGATCGGGGCGCGTCCCGTGGGTGGTGCAGGGCTGCCGGGAGGACCGGCGCCTTCACTGGTGATCGCGTGCGTCGACTGTGACGCTGGATCTGCACGGATGCGCTCTTCCCCGGACAGGACCGTCCGGGAGGATGGCCGGCACTCGCCGGCACACCCAGGTTAGCAGCGATCCGCCCCGTGGCATTCCCGCCGTCGGGTGGGCAGTGTCACCCCGGGTCTCACCCCCGTGTCGCCCCCCGTGTCGCCCGCAGCGTCAGCCGAGCAGGTCGGCGTACCCCGCCCGGACGTCGGCGAGAAGCCGCGCGCGGTCCTCCTCGGGGAGGAACGCACCGGCCACGGCGCGCTCGGTGACGGTCTGCACGTCGTCCCAGCCCCAGCCGTGCGCCTGGACGACGGCGGCGAACTCGCTGGTCACCGACACCCCGCTCATCAGCCGGTTGTCGGTGTTGAGGGTGACGGCGAAGCCGGCCCGGTGCAGCCGCCCCACGGGGTGGCGGGCCAGCGAGGAGTACGCACCGGTCTGCACGTTGGACGACGGGGCGACCTCGAGGGTCACCTGCTCGTCGAGCACCCGCTGGGCCAGCGGGCCGAGGGGGCCGCCGTCCTCGGGCACCTCGTCGGCGATCCGCACACCGTGGCCCAGGCGCTCGGCCCGGGCACCGTCCAGGGCGCCGCGGATGCTCTCGATGCCGTCGGCCTCCCCGGCGTGGATCGTGCGGTGGGCGTGCGCCCGGTCCAGCTCGGCGATGGCCGAGGGGTGCCGGTCGGCCGGGAAGCCGATCTCGGGGCCGGCCAGGTCGAAGCCCACGACACCGGCGTCGCGGTAGCGGACCACCAGGCCGACGACCTCGTCCCAGCGGTCGGCCTGGCGCATGGCGCACAGCAGCGCGCCGACCCGGATGGGGGTGCCCCGGTCCACGGCCTCCCGGGCACCGGTGGCGAAGCCGTCGAGGATGGCCTCGACCGCGGCCTCGATCGGCATCCCGGACAGCAGCTCGGGGGCCATCCGGACCTCGGCGTGCACGACGCCGTCGGCGGACAGGTCCAGCGCGCACTCCCGGGCGACCCGGTGCACGGCCTCGGGGGTCTGCATGACCCCGACGGTGTGCGCGAAGGTCTCCAGGTAGCGGACCAGCGAGCCGGAGTCGGCGGCCTGCCGGAACCAGGCACCCAGGGACTCCGCGTCCTGTGCGGGCAGCGCGGTGTAGCCCACGGCGTCGGCCAGCTCGAGCACGGTCTGCGGCCGCAGCCCGCCGTCCAGGTGGTCGTGCAGCAGCACCTTGGGGGCGCGGGCGAGGGTCTCCGGGGTCAGCGGCGCGGGCATCCGCAGGACGCTACCCGCCCCGGGTGGACCGCCGGTGGCAGCCTCGACGACGAGTCCTGGCCCCGATGGCGGTCGCAGGGGACGACGACGCGGCGGACCCGAGGACGGGACCGACACACTGCGCGCAGGCAGGCTGCCGCGCTGGGTCAGCCGTCGGCCTTGTCCCGCCAGCGGAACGTCATCACGCACAGACCCAGGCCGATGACGACCCAGGCCAGCAGGACCAGTGCGACCCGGCCCAGCTCCCAGCTGCCGGCCGGTTCGCTCAGCGCCAGCTGCTCGGGCAGGAACACCGAGCGCAGGCCCTGGGCCATCCACTTGAGCGGGAAGACCGAGGCGATGGTCTGCATCCAGGTGGGGATCTGGTCGAAGCGGAAGAACACCCCGGAGATGAACTGCAGCACGAGCGCGAACGGGGTGACCGTCGCCGAGGCCGAGCGGCCGTTCTTGGCCAGGCTGGAGACGGCGATGCCCAGCAGCGTGCAGGCCGCCGAGCCCAGCAGCGCCACCCACAGGAAGGTCAGCCACTGGGTGCCGCTGGGCAGGTCGATGCCGTAGAGCACCACCCCGACCAGCAGCAGGATGACGATCGTCGCCACGGTGACCGCGAAGACCTGGACGATCTTGCCGATGAAGTAGGCGCTCTTGGGCATCGGCGTGCCCGACAGGTGCTTGAGGGTGCCGTCGCTGCGCTCGGTGGCGATGCCGATGGCCATGTTCTGCAGGCTGGCGCCCAGGATGCCCGCGGCGATGACGCCGGCCATGAAGTACTGGGTGAAGCTGACCCCGCCGCCGATGTCGTAGTCCAGGACGGCACCGAAGACGACCAGCAGGATCACCGGGAACATCAGGGTGAACACGACGGACTCGCGCTGCCGGAAGAACTCCTTCAGCTCCACCCCGGCGCGGACCCGGTAGACCCGCGCGAGCGCGGGCAGCCGGGTGGTGGGCGCGGTCATGCCGACTGGCCGATCATCTGCAGGTACACGTCTTCCAGGGTCGGGCGGGCGACGGCGAGGTCGGGCACCTCGCCGGGGAACCGGGCTGCCAGCCCGGCGACGAACGCGGTCGGGGTGGGCGTGGCCTCGGTGCGGCGGGCGCCGTCCTCGGTCCAGCTGACGACGGCGGGCGCCTGCCCGCGACCGCCCAGCTCGGCGGGGACCGCGACCTCCACGAGCCGCCCGGCGGTGATGACGCCGACCCGGTCGGCCAGCTCCTCGGCCTCGTCCAGGTAGTGCGTGGTGAGCAGCATCGTCGTCCCCAGCTCGCGCAGGGAGCGGATCAGCGACCAGAACTGCCGGCGGGCCTCGGGGTCGAAGCCGGTGGTGGGCTCGTCCAGGAACAGCAGCGCGGGCTTGCCGACGATGCCCAGCGCGACGTCGAGCCGGCGGCGCTGGCCTCCGGACAGCGAGCGGCCGCGGGCCCTGGCCTTCTCGGTCAGCCCGACCAGCTCGAGGACCTCGGCGGGGTCGCGGGGGTCGGGGTAGTACGCGGCCTGCGCGGTGAGCAGCTCCAGGCAGGTGAGCTGGCTGTCCCCGGCGCCGGACTGCAGCACGATGCCGATGTCGGCCCGCCAGCGTCGCCCGCCCGACGCGGGGTCCACCCCGAGAACGGCAACGTCGCCGCCGTCCCGCGAGCGGTAGCCCTCGAGCACCTCGACGGTGGTGGTCTTGCCGGCGCCGTTGGGGCCCAGGAGCGCGAAGATCTCACCGCGCCGGATGTCGAGGTCCAGGCCGTCGACGGCGTTGCGGTCGCCGTAGCGCTTGACCAGACCGCGGACGCTGATCGCGGCGTCGGGGTCCAGCGGGGTGGTCGGCTGCTCCGCGACGGGCGCGGGGGTGGTGCTCACGGGGAACGAGTGTCCCCCATCGACCTGGGTGGAGTGCCACGCAGCAGGGAACCTGCGCTGTGGCACTCCACTCAGGCGGTGATGCGGTCGACCACCAGGGGCAGCGGGACGTCGTCGGTGTCCACCCCGACGGCGCCCTCGAGGGCGCCCAGGGCGCGCTCGATGCGGGAGGCGTCGTCGGTCTGCAGCTCCAGCAGCGGCTGCCCGGCGGTCACCTGCTCCCCCACCCCGGCGTGCCAGACGACGCCCGCGGACGCCGAGACCGGGTCCTCCTTGCGGGCCCGGCCGGCACCCAGCCGCCACGCGGCGACACCGAGGGAGAAGGCGTCCAGCCGGGTCAGCGTGCCGGTGGCCGGGGCCACCACGACGTGCCGCTCGGTGGGCTGGGGCAGGGCCGCGTCGGGGTCCCCGCCCTGGGCGCGGATCATCGCCCGCCACACGTCCATGGCGCGGCCGTCGGCCAGTGCCGCGGCGGGGTCGACGTCACCGCGGCCGGCGCCGGCGAGCATCTCCCGGGCCAGCGCCAATGTCAGCTCGACCAGGTCGGCCGGTCCCCCGCCGGCCAGCACCTCGAGGGACTCCGCGACCTCGACGGCGTTGCCCGCCGCGCGGCCCAGCGGGCGGTCCATCGCCGTCACCAGGGCCACGGTGTGCACGCCGGCGGCCTCACCCAGGCCGACCATGGTGCGGGCCAGCTCGCGGCTGCTCTCGACGTCCTTCATGAAGGCACCGCTGCCGGTCTTGACGTCCAGGACCAGCGCGTCCGCGCCCTCGGCGATCTTCTTGCTCATGATCGAGCTGGCGATCAGCGGGATCGACTCGACGGTGCCGGTGACGTCGCGCAGCGCGTAGAGCAGCTTGTCCGCCGGGGCCAGGTCGTTGCCGGCTGCACACACCACCGCGCCCACGTCGCGCAGCTGCTGCACGTACTCCTCGTCGGTGAGCTGCGCGCGCCAGCCGGGGATGGCCTCCAGCTTGTCCAGCGTGCCGCCGGTGTGCCCCAGCCCGCGCCCGGACAGCTGCGGGACGGCGACGCCGCAGGCGGCCACCAGGGGCGCCAGCGGCAGCGTGGTCTTGTCCCCCACCCCGCCGGTCGAGTGCTTGTCCGCGGTCGGCCGGCCCAGGCCGGTGAGGTCCTTGCGGACGCCGGAGTCGATCATCGCCTGGGTCCAGGTGGCCAGCTCGGCCGGCGTCATGCCGCGGAAGAACACGCTCATCAGCAGCGCGCTCATCTGCTCGTCGGGCACCTGGCCGGCGGTGTACGCGCCGATGACCCAGCGGATCTGGTCACCGGTGAGCTCGACGCCGTCCCGCTTGGCCCGGATGACGTCGATGGCGTCGTGGGTGCTCACCGGGCGGCCGCCGCGACCAGGTCCTCGGGGCCGAAGGCGTCCGGGAGCACCTCGCGCATCGGCACGATCCCCAGCGACACCGTCTCGATCATCATCTCTGCGCCGCCGAACTCCCAGAGCAGCTGCCGACAGCGCCCGCAGGGCATCAGCGGCTGCCCGTCCCCGCCGACGCACGCGACGGCGACCAGGCGGCCGCCACCGGAGCGGGCCAGCTCGCTGACCATGCCGCACTCGGCGCACAGCCCGATGCCGTACGAGGCGTTCTCCACGTTGCAGCCGGTGACCACCCGGCCGTCGTCGACCAGCCCGGCGACGCCGACCGGGAAGTGCGAGTACGGGGCGTAGGCGTGCGTCATGGCCTCGCGGGCCGCCGAGCGCAGCGCGTCCCAGTCGATCTCGGGCATCAGTGTTCGCCTCTCCGGTACACGAGTCCGTCGGCCTTGGGCATCCGCAGCCGCTGGGAGGCCAGTGACAGCACCAGCAGCGTGGTGATGTGCGGGGTGAAGGAGACGATGCCCTCGGGCAGCTCGTCGATGGTCAGGTAGGCGCTCAGCGAGGCCGCGGCGAAGACCGCAGCGGTGACGGCCTGGGCCAGCTTGCGGCGGGTGACCTGGTAGACGGCCACGGCCAGCAGCAGGACCGCGACCAGCAGGAGCAGCGCGACGACGCCGGTGCGGCTGCGCAGCTGCAGGGCGTCGGCGAAGCCGAAGAGCCCGGCGCCGGCGGCCAGGCCGCCGGGGCGCCAGTTGCCGAAGATCAGCGCGGCCAGGCCGATGAAGCCACGGCCGTTGGTCTGGCCCTCGCGGTAGATGTTGGCGATGAAGACCAGGAAGACACCGCCCAGGCCGGCCAGGGCGCCGGAGACGATGACGGCGGTGTACTTGAGCCGGTAGACCGGCACGCCCAAGGAGTCCGCGGCGGCCGGGTTCTCCCCGCAGGAGCGCAGCCGCAGCCCGAACGCGGTCTTCCACAGCAGCAGGTAGGCCGCGGGCACCAGCAGGACGGCGACGACGGTGAGCACCCCGACGCCGGAGGACACCCCACGCAGCACCCCGGCCAGGTCGCTGAGCAGGAACCAGCCCTTGGACTCCAGGTCCCCCAGCAGGTCCGGGCCGGAGGACAGCACCGGCAGCGAGAACGTCGGCGGCCGGGAGGACAGCGCCGGGGACTGGGTGACGCCACCGCCGGCCGGGTTGTCGGTGTAGAGCGTCTCGGACAGGAACCGGACGACACCGCCGGCCAGGATGTTGATCGCGACGCCGGAGATGACGTGGTCGACACCGAAGGTCACGGTGGCCACGGCGTGCAGCAGCCCACCCAGGGCGCCCATGACCAGTCCGCCGACGACCGCGCCCTGCCAGCCCCACTGGTAGCCGGCGAACCCGGCGCCCCAGGTGCCCAGGATCATCATCCCGTCCAGGCCGATGTTGACCACGCCGGCGCGCTCGGCGAACAGACCGCCCAGGGCGACCAGCAGCAGCGGCACGGCCAGCAGCAGGGTGGCGGCCATCGTCGAGGACGACGTCAGCGCCTGCTGCCCGGAGACCACCCGCACGGCGGAGACCAACACCAGCAGGCCCACGACGATCCAGGTGATCCGGCGGCCCCGGCCACCGCCCAGGAAGAGCTCGGTCACCGGCCCGCGCGAGGGGGCGGTGGCGACGGCGCTGCTCATGAGGTGCTCCCCGTCGGGCTGGTGCGGCCGGCGGCGCCGGTGGCGTTGGTCAGGGCGGGTCCGGTGCCGACCGGACCGTCCGGCGGCGGTCCGCCGTCGGGTCCCTGGCCGCCGCCGGTGCTGCCGTCCCCGGTGGAGGGCGGGGCCACGGCGCTGCCGGACTCGGCCTGGCGGCGGGTGATCCGGCGGGATACCTCGTTGGCCACGACCACGGCCAGCACGATGGTGCCCTGGATGATCGTGACCACCGAGGACGGGATGCCGGCGATCTGCAGCGGCACCGCCGCCCGGTCGAGGAAGGCGAAGAGCACCGCGGCGATGGCGATGCCCAGTGGGTTGTTGCGGCCCAGCAGGGCCACCGCGATGCCCAGGAAGCCCAGTCCCGAGGTGAACTCGGTGCCGTAGGTGTGGTTGGAGCCCAGCAGGTCGGGCAGGCCGATCAGCCCGGCGGTGGCACCGGAGAGCAGCATGGTGGTGAGGACCATCCGGCGGGCGTTGACGCCGCTGGCCGAGGCCGCCGACGCCGACAGGCCGGTGGCCCGCAGGTCGAAGCCGAACCGGGTGCGCTTGATGACGACCGCGACCACGACGCCCACGACGAGGGCGACCAGCAGGAAGCCGTAGAGCTGCCGCGGCGGGTCGGCCAGGCCGATGGCGCCGAAGACCCCGTTGAGCGAGGGGAACCAACCCGACTCCGGGATCTCCTCGGTCGTGATGATCGAGGCGCCGGGCTCACTGCCGCGCAGCGGGCCGGTGAGCAGGAAGGACGCCAGCCCCAGCGCGATGAAGTTCAGCATGATCGAGCTGATCACCTCGCTGACGCCGCGGGTGACCTTGAGGACGGCGACGATGCCCGCCCACACCGCCCCCACCAGCATCGCCACGACGATGATCACCAGCACGTGCAGCGGGGCGGGCAGCGAGACCGCGGCCCCGGCGCCGGCGGCGAGCACGGTGGCCATCCGGTACTGGCCCTCGACGCCGATGTTGAACAGGCCCATCCGGAAGGCCACGGCCACCGCGAGACCGGCCAGGAAGAGCGGGACCGCCCGGTTGAGCACCACCACGATCGCGGTGGTCTGCTGGCTGGGGGTGTCGCCGAAGTCGACCATCACCTCCAGCGCCCGGAAGGGGTCCACGCCGATGGCCAGCATGACCGCCGCGGAGATCACCAGGGCGATGAGGACGGCCAGGACCGGGGCCAGCAGGGTCTGCCCGACACGGGTCAGCGCCTTCACGCCGCACCCGCCGGGGTGCCCGCGACCGCACCGGTCATGTAGCCGCCGAGCTGCTCGGGGGTGACCTCACCGGGGTCCAACGTGGCGACGACGCCGCCGCGCAGCATGACGGTGAGCGTGTCGGACAGGCCGATCAGCTCGTCCAGGTCCGCCGAGATCAGCACGATCCCCATCCCCTCCGCGCGGGCGTCCTTGAGCAGCTCCCAGATGACGGACTGGGCACCGACGTCGACCCCCCGGGTGGGGTGCGCGGCGATGAGCAGCCGCGGCTTCGCGCTCATCTCGCGGCCGACGATGAGCTTCTGCTGGTTCCCGCCCGACAGCGCCACGGCCAGGGTGTCCGGCCCGGGGGCCCGCACGTCGTACTCGCGCATGATCCGCTCGGTGTCGGCGACGGCGCCCTTGCGGTCGATGAAGAAGCCCTTGGCCGACGGCGCCTCGGTCTGGTGGCCCAGCACCCGGTTCTCCCACAGCGGGGCCTCCAGCAGCATGCCCTGGCGGTGCCGGTCCTCGGGGATGAACCCGATGCCCCGCTCCCGGCGGGTGCGGGTGGTCCAGCCGGTGATGTCCTCGGCGCCCAGCACGATGGTGCCGGCGGCCAGCGGGCGCAGGCCCATGATCGCGTCCACCAGCTCGGCCTGGCCGTTGCCCTCGACACCGGCGATGCCCAGCACCTCGCCCTCGCGGACGGTCAGCGTCACCTCGTCCACCGCGGGGCGGGTGCCCTGCCCGGCGACGGTGACCCCGGTCAGCTGCAGCACCGGGGTGTCCCGGACGGTGGAGGTGCGGGTCTGCGGGGTGGGCAGCTGGGCCCCGACCATCATCTCGGCCAGCTGCTTGGCCGTCGTCGTCGCCGGGTCCGCGGTGCCCACGGTCGTGCCCCGGCGGATCACGGTGATGGAGTCCGCGACCTTGCGGACCTCGTCGAGCTTGTGGGAGATGAAGATGACCGTCAGACCCTCGCGCTTGAGCTCGGCCAGGTTGCCGAAGAGCTCGTCGACCTCCTGGGGCACCAGCACCGCGGTCGGCTCGTCCAGGATCAGCGTGGTCGCCCCGCGGTAGAGCACCTTGGCGATCTCCACCCGCTGCCGGTCACCCACGCCCAGGTCCTCGACCAGGTCGTCGGGCTGCAGCCCCAACGCGTAGGCGTCGGAGATCTCGGTGATCCGGCGGCGGGCGGCGGCACCGATGCCGTGCGCCTTCTCCGCGCCCAGGACCACGTTCTCCAACACCGTCAGGTTGTCGGCCAGCATGAAGTGCTGGTGCACCATGCCCACGCCGGCCGCGATCGCGTCCCCGGGGCTCTTGAAGACGACCTCACGGCCGTCGAGCAGGATCTGCCCCTCGTCGGGGCGGTGCATGCCGTACAGGGTCTTCATCAGCGTCGACTTGCCGGCGCCGTTCTCCCCCACGATCGCGTGCACCTCACCGCGGGCCACCCGCAGCTCGATGTCTGAGTTCGCGACCACCCCGGGGAACCGCTTGGTGATCCCCCGCAGCTCCACCGCGAGGGGTGCTGACTCCGTCACTGGGTGCCTCTCTCGACGCCGTCTCGGTCGTGCCTCGTGGTCCTGCCCGGCCGCACGATCTGCGGCGGTGCGGGCGCGCAGGCCCGTCGTCGTCCCGACGGGAGGACGGTACACAGCAGAAACGGCGGGCCCGGACGTGTACCGCCCGGGCCCGCCGTCGCTGTGCAGGGAGTGCTGAGACCTCCGGTGCCGCGATCAGCGGCCCGAGGTCACGGGGTCTCGGGGACCGTGACCTCGCCGTCGACGATCTGCTGGGTGTAGTCGTCGATGGTGCTCTGGATGTCGTCGATGAACCCACCGGAGTAGGACAGGCCCACGCCCTCGGTGGACAGGTCGTTGACCACGTCGACGCCACCCTCGACGGACCCGTCGACGACGGTGCCGATGTAGGCCTCCACCGCGTTGTCCACGCGCTTGAGGACCGAGGTCATGATGACCGACTGCAGCGAGGCGTCACCGACGGTCTCGTACTGGTCGGAGTCGACGCCGATCGCCCGGCCGCCCGAGGCGGCAGCGGCCTGGAAGACACCGGTGCCCGAACCGCCGGCGGCGGCGTAGACGATGTCCGCGCCACCGTCGAACATGCCCTGGGCGACGACCTGGCCACGGGCCGGGTCGTTGAAGCCGGAGAAGTCACCGGCCGGGGAGATGTACTGCACGTCGACGATGACGTCGGGGTTCACGGCCTGCGCACCGGCGGTGAAGCCGGCCTCGAAGGACTGGATCAGCGGGGTCTCGACGCCACCGACGAAGCCGACGTGGTCGGTCTCGGACTTGGTGGCCGCCGCGACGCCGCCGAGGAAGGAGCCCTCGTTGGCGGCGAAGAGCAGACCGGTCACGTTGTCGGCGACGTCCACACCGGTGGAGTCGACGACCGCGAAGTCGACGTCGGGGTACTGGGTGGCGACCTCGCCGATGACGTCGCCGTAGGCGAAGCCCACCGCGATGATCGGGTTGAAGCCCTGGTCGGCCAGCTGGGTCAGCAGGTCCGCCCGGTTGGAGGCGTCGCTGTTGGGCGAGAGCTCCTGGATGTTGTCCTCGGCCGTGCCACCGAAGGCCTCCACCGCAGCCTCGACGCCGGCGTAGGCGGAGTCGTTGAAGGACTTGTCACCCCGGCCGCCGGTGTCGTAGGCGAGACCGATCTGCGGCATCTCGCTGCTGTCACCGCCGCCGCTGCCACCACTGCCGCTGGTGTCCTCGTCGCTGGCACACGCGGCCAGGGCCAAGCTGCCGGCCAGCAGCAGGGCTGCGGCCTTCATCCCACGCGCTCGGCGCAAGACGATCTCCTCTCGTATGGGGCTCCCGCCCACCCGCGGGTAGAGGGGTGCCCCGGGGTGTGCACTCCGGTCCCGCTGCCCGCAGCCACGCAGAAGACCGGTGGCGCCAGCAACGACTCCGGCACGCTAACCGCGGGCGCTCGGGCTGCGGGGGGTCCGGCCGGACACCGAGACCCGATCGTTAGGACCCGGCAACACCCACCACACACCCGGTCCCGGCGCAGCGCCCCGATCATCAGGACCCGGCAACACCCACCACACACCCGGTCCCGGCGCAGCGCCCCGATCATCAGGACCCGGCAACACCCACCACA